>USMP01000010.1 GCA_900555795.1 uncultured Eubacteriales bacterium | reverse complement strand
GGGCCTGCGGTTGGCGTAGCGCATGGCTATGTGCTTGGTCATGCTCACGAGACCGCCCTTGGCGGCGCTGTACACGCCGGCGCCGCAGCCGTTTATCGCGGCGATGCTGGCCACGGTGACGATATTGCCGGTGCCCTGGGCGTTGAAGGCGCGCAGAGCGGAGCGGGTCATGCGCATAGTGCCCTTGAGGTTGGTCTCCACGATGCGCTCCAGCTCGTCGTCTGTAAAGGCGTCGACCGGGTGGAGGCCCAGTTCGATGATGCCGGCGTCGTTGACGAGTACGTCGACGCGGCCATAGCGCTTGAGCGCGGCGTCGACAAGGGCGTCGCACTGGTCGACTTCACGGATATCGGTAGTGACGGCGATGGCGTCCGCGGCGCCGGCGTTGAGCGCCTTCTGCGCCGACTGCTCCAGGAGCTCGGTCCTGCGCGCGCCGAGCGCCAGCTTGGCTCCCTCGCGGCCGAAGATCTCGGCGGCCTTGGCGCCGATGCCGGAGCTTGCGCCGGTTATGATTACAACTTTGTCTTCGAGTCTACCCATTTGGTATTACCTCCGGAAGTGGATTAGCCGTTTAGGCCGGCCGTGCCTTCCTGCCGGCGACATTATAGCACACTGTGACTGATTTTGCGAGCAAATTATGCTTAATTACTATCAATTGATACAATTGCGAGTTCTTTTTAGGAGGAAGATGCCATGAAATTTGCGGATATATCTTACACCCGTGCGGACTTCGACGCCGCGGCGAGGTTCTACGCTTCCGCCGCCGAACGCCTGAGCGCGGCCGGGAGCTTTGAGGAGGCCGAGGCGGTGTTCCTGGAGGTGGAGGACTTCTCGGCGAAGTTCGACACCGCGCTCACCGTGGCGAACATCCGCCACGACATAGACACGCGCGACGAGTTCTACGACGCCGAGGTCGCGTATATAGACGAGCACGCGCCAGAGCTGGAGGAGTACGTCCAGCGCTGGCAGGACGCGCTGCTAAGGACGCCGTACCGCGCCGCCTTCGAGGAGAAGTACAACCGCGTCATGTTCCTGAACGCCGAGATCGACGCGCGCACCTTCTCGCCGGAGATCGTGCCGGAGCTTCAGCGCGAGAACGCGCTGACCACGGAGTATTCAAAGCTCCTGGCCGGGGCGCAGATACCCTTTGAGGGCGGCGTGTACACGCTCTCGCAGCTCACGCCTATAAAGCAGGACGCGGATGCGTCCCGACGCGCCGCCGCCTGGGCGGCTGAGGACGCCTGGTACGCCGAGCACGCGGAGAGCCTGGACGCCATCTACGCCGAGCTGGTGACGCTGCGCGACAAGATGGGGCGGAAGCTGGGGCATGACGGCTACATCCCCCTGGGCTACGACCGCCTGGGCCGCAACTGCTACGGCCCGGAGCAGGTGGCCGCCTTCCGGGAGCAGATTGCCCGGGACATGGTGCCCATTGTGGCCCAGGTAAAAAAGGACCAGGAAAAGCGTCTGGGCGTGGATAAGCTGAAATTCTACGACGATATTCTCCTCTTCCCCGACGGCAACGCCGATCCCTACGGAACGCCGGAGGAAATTTTGGCCGCCGGGCACCAGATGTACCGGGAACTGAGCGGGGAGACCGCCGAGTTTGCCGACTTCCTCTTCGACAACGGCCTTCTGGATGTGCTCAGCAAGGACGGCAAGGCCCCCGGCGGGTATTGCACCACCTTCCCCAACTACCAGGCGCCCTTTATCTTCTCCAACTTCAACGGCACCAGCGGCGACGTAGACGTGCTGACCCACGAGGCGGGCCACGCCTTCGCCTTCTTCCGCTCTATGCGCAAGGGATATCCGGCCAGCCAGGTGGAGGCCACCATCGAGGCATGTGAGGTACACTCCATGGCCATGGAATTCCTGACCGCCCCCTGGCACGAGAAGTTCTTTGGGGACCGGACGAGGAAGTACGAAATTGGCCACTGCGAGGACGCCCTGATTTTTATTCCCTACGGCTGCATGGTGGATGAGTTCCAGCACCTGATATATGAAAACCCCCACTGGACCCCGGCCCAGCGCAACAAGAAATGGCTGGAACTGGAGAGAAAATACCGACCCTGGATTGACTTTGCGGATCTCCCCTTCTATGGCCGCGGCGCCGGCTGGCAGCGGCAGCTGCACATCTACCTCTACCCCCTCTACTATATCGACTACTGCATGGCACAGACCGTCGCCTTCCAGTTCTGGATCGCCTCCATGGCAAACCGGGAGGACGCCTGGGCCCGCTACCTTCGCTTCGCCGACGCCGGAGGCACCAAAACCTTTGAGGAACTGGTGGCCGCCGCGGGGCTGAAGCTGCCCTATGCCCCCGGCTGCATCCGGGAGATCGGCCAGGCCATCTCCCGCTGGATCAGTGAAAACAATCTGTAACCATCTCCCGCCCCGGAGCCGCCGCTCCGGGGCGGGTCTGTTTTGCGGGCGGCGAAGGGCTCCGGCGGAGGGCTCCACAGACCCAGAAAAAAATTTTTTGTCCAATCCAGAAAGAAACCGATTAAAAAATTGTAGATATTCTTTTGCTTTTGCATAATATTTCACGGCATTTTTGTCGTTTAAAGAGATGGTTTCTTACGGTTTTTGGAATAATTATCTGCAATTTATGCATCTTTCCCTATAGGCAAAAATTTTTCACTCAATTTGCATAGAGTGCGTTGCGTTTTGGGCTGTTCTCTTTATGCAGATAATCAAATTTTCGTGTGAGATTCTGGAATCTGTGCAAATTCATTGACTTTTTTACGAATCCTCAGTATAATTTAACTAAGTTACCATGAAGGATGGGGGCAGTTCTCTTGCAGAAGGGCCATGGCCCTTCTGCGTCCGCGGCATATGCCGCGGCGGGGAGCCGCTTTCTCCCAGTGGGAGCTGAATATTGGATATGAGAGGTATTAGACATGAAGAAGTTCCTTAGTCTCGTCCTCGCTCTGTCCATGGTTTTGGCCCTGGTGGCCTGCGGCGGAAACAACAAGCCCGCCAATGACACCCAGACCAATAACCAGACGCAGACCGATGACAAAACCACCCCTGAGACGCCGGAGACCCGTCCGAACCGCCTGATCTACGGTTCCACCACCGAGATCAGCGGCGATCTGGGCAACGCCTGGTGGACCAACAACGCCACCGACAAGCTCATTCGCGGCCTGATCGACGACTACAACCTTATCACCTTTGATCCTGACGGCGCCATGGTAATCAACGAGACCGTCTGCGGCGGGATCGATGCCGTGGAGAACGAGGACGGCAGCAAGACCTTCACCATCAAGATCAACGAAGGCCTGAAGTACAACAACGGCGAGCCCATCACCGCTGCCGACTTTGCCGCCTATATTCTGGTCGCCTACTCCCCCGCCACCCTGGCGGCCGGCTCCGGCGTTGTGGCCGACAGCCTGGTGGGCAGCATCCCCTACCAGAACGGCGAGGCCAAGACCATCAGCGGCCTGCACATGCCCGACGAGTACACCCTGACCTACACGGTGGACGCCGAGTATCTGCCCTATTACTATGAACTGACCCTCATCGACATGAAGCCCCTGTATCTGCCCATGTACTCCCCCAACGCCGACCTGACCGTTAAGGACGACGGCGAGGGCGTGTATCTGGACGGCGGCGAACTGAATGCCGACGACATCAACGCCTCCCGTTACATCTACTCCGGCCGTGTCTCCGCTGGTCCCTACCAGGTGGTGGACATCGATACCGGCACCCTGCAGGGCACCTTTGAGATCAACCCCAACTACGCCGGCAACTATGAGGGCCAGAAGCCCAGCATCCAGACCATTGTTATCGTCAAGACCGAGTCTTCCACCGCTATCGACTCCCTGAAGACCGGCGCTGTGGATCTGCTGGATACTCTGACCGACGGCGCTTCCGAGATTAACCCTGCTCTGGACCTGGTGGAGGCCGGCGGCTACACCGCCATCGACTTCGAGCGCAACGGCTACGGCAAGATCCAGTTCCAGTGCGACTTTGGTCCCACCCAGTTCCCGGCTGTCCGTCAGGCTGTCGCCTACCTGCTGGACCGCAATGAGTTTGCCAACCAGTTCTGCCAGGGCTATGGCGCCGTGGTGGACGGCCCCTACGGCCTGTGCATGTGGATGTACAAGGACTCCGCCGAGTTCTTTGCCGACAACATCAATTCCTACTCCTACAGCCCCGAGGCTGCCGTGGAGCTGCTGGTTGCTGACGGCTGGACTCTGAACGCCGACGGCACCGAGTACAGCGGCACTGGCACCCGCTACAAGGAGGTCACCGCTGATCAGGCCGGCGACTATCCCCTGAACGTGACCCTGTCCGACGGCCGCGTTCTGATGCCCCTGCACATCATGTGGGCCTGCTCCGAGGGCAACCCCGTGTCCGAACTGCTGGCCGTTATGCTGGCCAACGGCGCCCAGGTTGCTGAGGCCGGTATGGTCATTGAGCAGACTCCCATGAGCTTCAGCGACCTGCTCAACTACCTGTACCGCGATTCCTCTGTGGATCCCAAGTACGGCGTACCCACCTACGGCATGTACAACCTGGCCACCGGCTTCACCCAGGTCTACAGCCAGGCCTATGAGTGCAGCACCGATCCCGCTTTCCTGGGTACCTGGAACAACAACTTTATTATTGATGACCAGCTGGCTCAGCTGGCCTGGGACATGGTCTACGGCGTTGAGGCCGGCGACGACGCCACCTATCTGGATATGTGGCAGAAGTTTATGGATCGTTGGAATGAACTGCTTCCCGACGTGCCTCTGTACTCCAACATCTACTACACCGTCCACGCCGACTGGCTGGAGGGCTATGAGCAGAGCAGCTATTGGGACTTTGAGCAGGCGATCCTGTACGCTTCTATCGCCAACGCTGAGTAAGTCTAATCGCACACATTATTTCCTATCCCTAGTCTGAAAAACGGCGGCCCCGCCGTTTCTCCCTACGAAAAACTGTCTTTACTGCGTGGACAGTTTTTTCTTTTGGCTTTAATTTTCGAAAATATTCCCCTTCTGTGGGCTTTTGATAGATATTCTCTACGATAAGGAGGGAAAAGCATCGATGAAGAAGTATATTTTCAAGCGTATCATCTATATGATCGTCGTATTCCTGCTTCTTTCTTTCCTCATGTATGCTCTCTACAACCTGATTCCCAGCGATCCTGCCCGGGTTCAGTTGGAGGGGATCAAGGCTTCCGTCAACCCCCGGGTCTATGAGGAGATGTATTTGAACCTGCGGGAGCAGCTGGGTCTGGACGACCCCCTGCCCCTGCGTTACGCCCGCTGGATGGGCTTCGCCCCGGAGAAGCAAACCGGCGAGTACCACGGCATGCTGCAGGGCTACTTCGGCTATTCCAGCTTCTTTAAGAAAGATGTGTCCGCCGTGCTGCCAACAAGGATGCGTAACACCGTCTTTCTGAATGTTTTCGTCACGATTCTGGCCTTGGCTATCACCATCCCGCTGGGCATCTACTGCGCGGTGCACAAAAAGGGAAAAATTGATAATGGCGTGCAGGTGTTCACCATTGTGGGATACAGTATCCCCATCTATATTGTGGCCCTGGTGTTCATCTGGCTGTTCGCCGTCATCCTGCGGTGGTTCCCCGTCAGCGGCATGGAGACGCCTGGCTCCGCCTATACGGGCATGAAGGCGTTTTTTGACCGGCTGTACTATTTAACACTGCCGATTCTGGTTATGACCTTTGCCTCCCTGGGCGGCATGACCCGGTATGTCCGGGCCGCCATGATCGACGCGCTGAGCATGGACTACATCCGCACCGCCCGGGCCAAGGGCCTGCGGGAGAAAGTGGTCATCTATTCCCACGCCTGGCGCAACGCTCTGCTGCCTGTCGTCACTGTCATCATCGGCTGGTTCATCAGTATTTTCAGCGGCTCCGTCATTATTGAAAATACCTTTACCCTCAACGGTATGGGCCAGATTTACTATCAAGCGCTGATGAACAGCGACTATGAACTGGCCCTGGCCACCCAGATGTTTTACTGCGTGGTCAGCTTGGTGGGCGCGCTGATCATGGACCTGAGTTACGGTCTGGTAGACCCCCGGGTCCGCGTGGACAAGTAAGGAAGGAGGTTTGGAATATGGCTCATAAAAATAAGAATACCGCCTCCAAGTCCTCTGGCGGCTTCTTCTCCCGCCTGTTTGGCAACCGCAACAGGGAGAGGAGTTTTATGGAGGAGGAGCAGCTGCAAAGTCCGGGCCGCATGATCCTGCACAACTTTCTGAGCAATAAGCTGGGCATGACCGGTCTCATCGTTTTCCTGCTGATCTTCCTCTTTGTGGTGGTCTTTCCCCGGTTCTATACTCTGGATCTGGGCTATCAGGACAATACCCAGGCCAACGTTCCCCCCTCCATGGATATGCTCTCCGTCCCCAAGGAGTTGGAGGGGCACATTGTGGACATTGCCCCCGGCACCACTTACGCCGTCGGCGTGTCCGACACCGGTAAGCTGTACCTCTGGGGCCATACCCGCATCACGGACACCATTGATCTGGCTGATATCCCCCAGGAGGTGTTGGACGCCAAGATCGTAAAGGTAGCCGCCGGCTATGACCACATTGTGGCCATGGACGAGGACGGCGGCATCTATGTCTGGGGCAGCGACCGGCTGGGGCAGGCCCGCCTGCCTCAGGACATCTCCAGTGCCATGCGCAAGGGAGAAAACCTGCACATCAAGCAGATCGAGGCCGGCTACCAGTTCTCCGCCGCCCTGACGGAAGAGGGCGAGTTGTACCTCTGGGGCAACAGCAATATGGCGGACATTCAGGTCCGCAGCGCCTACCAGGGGCACATTGAGAAGGTTGCCCTGACCACCTATAACTATATCGCCCTGCTGGACGACGGCTCTGTCGTCTACGCCGGTCTGCAGAACAGCAACGCCTTCACCTCCATTCCCGAAAGCGCCTCCTCCAATATTGTTGACATCGCCGCCACCGGCAGCACCTGTGCCGCTGTTGACGCCGACGGCAACATTATTGTCTGGGGCAACACCACCCATGGCGAGCGGAAGCTGCCGGAGATGGACAGCAAGCCTGTGGAACTCTACGGCGGGCTGAACCACTACACCGCCCTGCTGGAAAACGGCGAAGTGGTGTCCTGGGGCGACAACGTCCACGGCCAGGGCGTGGTGCCCGACTCCGTCAACACGGAGGACATTGAGACCGTGTTCGCTGGTTTCTATCAGAATTACGCTGTCACCACCAGCGGCGAGGCAAAAACCTGGGGCCTGAAGGGCTATATCTTCGGCACTGACAATCTGGGCCGCGACATCCTCACCCGCATCGTCAACGGCGGCCAGGTGACAATGACCGTCGGCGCCGTGGCGGTTATCATTTCTCTCTTTATCGGCGTGCTGCTGGGCGGCGTGGCCGGCTACTTCGGCGGTTTTGCGGACATGGCAGTCATGCGTGTGGCCGAGGTCATCGGCGGTCTGCCCTTCCTTCCCTTCGCCATGATTTTGTCGGCCATCATTGGCACCCGCATCTCCGTGGAGCAGCGGATGTACCTGATCATGGTGGTGCTGGGCGTCCTCAGCTGGCCCGGAACCTGCCGGCTCATTCGTGCCCAGATCCTCTCCCAGCGGGAGCAGGAGTACGTCACAGCCGCCAAGGCCATGGGCGTGCGGGAGGGTTCCATCGTATTCCGCCACATTTTGCCCAACGTGCTCTCTCTGATTCTGGTGACGGCCACCCTGGACTTTGCCACCTGCATGCTGACTGAGTCCACCTTGAGTTACCTGGGCTTCGGCATCTCACCCCCCACCCCCACCTGGGGCAATATGCTCACCGGCGCCAACAACAGCGTGGTGATCCAGCAGTTCTGGTGGCGCTGGGTGTTCCCTGCCGCTATCTTCGGTCTCTGCACCATCTGCATTAACCTGATTGGCGACGCCCTGCGGGACGCTGTCGATCCCAAATCCGCTGAGCGCTAAGGAGGTTTGACATGGCATTATTGGAATTAAAGAATTTGAAAACCTTCTTCACCACCAAACGTGGTATTGTCAAGGCGGTCAACGGCGTCAGCTACTGCGTGGACGCGGGCAAGGTTTTGGGCGTAGTCGGGGAGTCGGGCTCCGGCAAGAGCGTGTCCGCTATGAGCATTCTGCGCCTGCTGGATGGAAACGGTTATATTGACTCCGGTGAGATCCTCTTTGAGGGTACGGACCTGACCAAGCTGTCCACCTCGGATATGTATAAGATCCGCGGCAACGACATCTCCGTGATTTTCCAGGAGCCTATGACCAGCCTCAACCCGGTCTTTACCGTCAGCCGTCAGCTCAGCGAGCCCCTGATGATCCATCAGGGCATGAGCAAGCAGGAGGCGGCGAAGAAGGCCATCGACCTGCTGGGGGATGTGAAGATCCCCAACCCCGAGGTCGTGGCCAAGCAGTACCCCCACCAACTCTCCGGTGGTATGCGCCAGCGGGTCATGATTGCTATGGCTCTGGCCTGCAAGCCCAAGATCTTGATTGCTGACGAGCCCACCACCGCGCTGGACGTGACCATTCAGGCCCAGATCCTGCGGCTGATGAACGAGTTGAAGGAGAAAAACAACACGGCCGTGCTCTTTATCACCCATGACCTGGGCGTCATCAACCAGATGGCTGACGATGTGGCCGTCATGTACTGCGGTCAGGTGGTGGAACTTGCTCCCGCCCATACGATTTTCCATCAGAATATTTACTCACACCCCTATACGGAGGGCCTGATGCTGTCCATTCCCCGGCTGGATACGCCTCCCAATACCCGGCTGGAGGCCATTCCCGGCGCGGTACCCCATCCTCTGGATCTGCCCAAGGGCTGCAAATTCGCACCCCGCTGCAAATATGCCACGGATCGCTGCCGGGAGGAGGAGCCCCAGCTGGTCAATGTGACGGAGGATCAGCAGATTCGCTGCTTCTACCCCAAGAAGGAGGACAGACATGGATAACAACAGAGAAGTCCTGCTGCGCATCAGCAATCTGAAGCAATACTTTCCCCTGAAGAAGGGCCGCTTTGTCAAGGCCAACGACGGTATCTCCATCGACATCTACAAGGGAGAGACCTTCGGCCTGGTGGGCGAGTCCGGCTGCGGCAAGTCCACCCTGGGCCGCACGATCCTTCAGCTGTACCACCAGACCTATGGCCGCACCATGTACTACGGCCGCTCTCTGGACGATTTGGCGCCCCGCTACATGCTGGACACCATCAAAAATCTGCCCAAGCTGCGCCACCAGTGGAAGGAATTGGCTGCCAAGCGGGAGCAGCTGGAGGCAGAGTATGCCGGCCTCAGCGAGGAGCAGCAGTACGCCAAGCACGCCGAACTGGATCAGGCCCGGAAGGAGGAGGAGGACGCCCTCCTGAACATGGCCAAGATTATCGGCGGCTTCCTCACCGTGGAGGACCTGGCCCCTGTTCAGTCCCTCTACGAAAAGGCCTACGGTATTTCCCAGAAGATTGCCGCCCTGGATGACAAGCGCCAGGACGTCCAGGTGGACTGTGACGACATTTCCTTTGCCCTGAAAAAAGCCAGGGACAGTGGAAAAGCCGACAGTGGCAGCGAGAGCAAGCTGCTGGCCGCCCAGGCCAAGCTGAAGAGTGTCGACGATGAGTTGGCCGCTCACCACGCTGAAATGGCCAAAGTCCGCCAGGAGATCGAGAACCTGCGGAGCCAATATGCCGGCCAAAGTGAGTTTGAAAAATATGAGGCATATCGGGACGACGGCATTGATCTGGCCCGGCTGACCTACAACGAGATGCGAAAACTCCGCCGGGACATGCAGCTGATCTTCCAGGACCCCTACTCCTCCCTGAATCCCCGCATGAGCGTGGGCCAGATCATCAGTGAGGGCATGCTGGCCCACAACATGATCAAGCGGAAGGACGACCGGATGCAGGAAATGGTGCTGAAGGTCATGGACCAGTGCGGACTGGCCCCCTACTTCCTCCATCGCTTCCCCCACCAGTTCTCCGGCGGCCAGCGCCAGCGCATCGGCATTGCCCGTGCCCTGGCCACCAACCCGAAGTTCGTGGTCTGTGACGAGGCGGTCAGCGCCCTGGATGTGTCCATCCAGGCCCAGATTATTAACCTGCTCCAGGATCTGAAGGAGCAGGGGAATCTGACGTACCTGTTCATCACCCACGACCTCTCCGTAGTCAAGTACATCTCCGACCGGATTGGCGTGATGTACCTGGGCACGATCGTGGAGTTGGCTGACTCCCAGGAGATCTTTGACAACCCGGTGCATCCCTACACGGAGGCTCTGCTGAACGCCATTCCCACTACGGAGAGCGAATCCCGTAAGGAGTTGGAGATCCTGGAGGGCGATATTCCAAGCCCCGTCAATCCTCCCAAGGGCTGCAAATTCCACACCCGCTGCTCCTACTGCACGGAGATCTGCAAGCAGGTGGTCCCCGAGTGGGAGGAGGTATCCCCCAACCACTTCGTGGCCTGCCACCACAAGCTGCACCGCGTCAGCGAGAAGGAGCAGAATCGCTGAAGCAACTGCCCGGCACCGCTATAGTTTGCGGAAGCCGGAGGATACCAGGAAAGGAGGGGCGCGCCATGATGTTTCAAAAGCGAATTGACCGGGCTTTTGATCTCTCCAAGCGCAAGCAGGAGGATACCCAGCTGCCCGGTATGGAATACGATCCCCGGAAGCCATCGGAGCAGCCGGCGCTGTCCGATGTGATGGAGAAGGGCGACATGCCCGCCATAATCTTCTCCGCGCTGGCCATAATCCTGCCGGTGGCACTGGTGGCATTGCTGCTGCTGGGCGGCGCGGGGCTCCTGCTTTTGTATCTGTAGGCATTTTCCCCGGATAAAGGGACCCCCGGAGGGGCCGATTCTCGGATCGGTTGCCTCCAGGGGTCCTTTCCTGTATAGCAGATACCTGCGCGGGGTGGAATATCCCTCCCTTTTTCATGGACTTTTTCACCAGGGAAAGAAACCCGTGGTAATCCGTATTTTCTGGAAACAATAGATGCAGGAAGTGTGCCAATCTGGCAATACACCATGAAAAAGCGTTTGACGGCCCTACCAGGGGATGCTATAATAGGAACATTATGGCTCAGCCCCAATCTTGAGGCAGTTTCTGCCTCTTTGCCACATACAAACACCATTGCCACGGGAGCACAAATGACCACTCCCCAGCTTCCCCACGGGCAACAGATCAAAAGAGGAGAACAGCGAGCATGGATACAGCCATCATGACCGACAGCAACAGTGGCATCACCTCCCAGGAGGCGGAGCAGCTTGGCATTTATCTGGCACACATGCCCTTTATCGTCAACGGGACCGTCTACCACGAGGACGTGGATCTGTCCCGCCAGCGTTTTTTCCAGCTGCTGGAGGAGGGCGCCCAGGTGTCCACCTCCCAGGTAGAGCCCGGGCATCTGCTCAGCGCCTGGGAGAAGCTGCTGGAAACCTACCAGGAGGTGGTCTTATATTCCCATGTCCAGCGGCCTGAGCGGCTCCTGTGTCACCGCCGCCGCCCTGGCGGACAGCCTCGGCGGCCGGGTTCAGGTGGCAGACAACCACCGCATCTCCGTTACCCAGCGGCAGTCCGTTTACGACGCCCTGTCCCTGGCCCGGGAGGGGCGCTCCGCCAGGGAAATCAAGGACTTCCTGGAGCGGGACGCCTACCAGGCCAGCATCTATATCACTGTGGACACCCTGGAATACCTGAAGAAGGGGGGGCGGCTCTCCAGCGGAGAGGCTATGGTGGGAACCGTCCTCCAGATCAAGCCCATTCTCCACATTGCCGGGGAAAAGCTGGTGCCCTTCCGCAAGGTGCGGGGCATGAAATCTGCCCGCCACGCTATGCTGGACGCCATTCAAGCGGATATGGACGGCCCCTTCCGGGAGTTGTATCAGCGGGGAGAGATGCAGCTGATGGTGGCCTACTCCCACGTGTCGGATCAACTCCGCCAGGAGTGGATCGATGAGGTGGCTCAGACCTTCCCCGGCCACTCTATTGTGGCGGCTCCCCTCTCCCTGAGCGTCTCCTGCCATATCGGCCCCGGCGCCCTGGCTGTAGTCCTGTGCCACTTCCGTACCCCCAGTTCCACAGAGCAATAGCAGAAAGCGCCTTTTTGCCTTCTTTCCACAGACAGATTCTCTCCCCCACTCCAAACGGCTGCCGCCGCCCGGATCACCGGACGGCGGCAGTCGTTTGGTATAATGGGGCGGCAGGCGGACATCTCTCTTCCACGCCGCTATGCCCGCTCCAGCGGAGTGCACACCAGGCGGATATAGTGGTCATAGGTCTCCCCCGCCCGCAGCCGGCAAGAGGGGAATGTGGGCTGGTTCGGAGTGTCCGGAAAAAATTGCGGCTCCAGGCAGACACCCCAGCGGCTGCCGTGGGCCTCACCTCGCAGGCCGTCCGCTGTGTACAGCTGCACACCGGGCATATCCGTATACAGCCGCAGCTGGCGTCCTGCCCGCTCTGAGCAGAGAACCGCCTTGGCCCCCTCCCCGGCAGTCAGAACAAAATTGTGGTCAAAGGGGTCCGTCCCCAGAGGGCGGGGCCTGCGAAAATCAAAGACCGTTCCTCCGCCGCCAGACACAGGGTGTGGTCGTTGACCGGGCCCGCGCCATTCAGATTGAAGTAGGCGTGGTTTGTCAGATTGACCACCGTGTCCTGGTCGGAACAGGCCTGATAGCGGATGGTCAACCCATCCCCCTCCACCTGGTATGTAACCAGCACATCCAGATTGCCGGGGAAACCGTCCTCGTCGTCGGGGCTGTACAGGCGGAAGGCCACCGCCTCTCCGTCCCGCTCCTCCGCGGCCCACAGCCGC
>USMP01000009.1 GCA_900555795.1 uncultured Eubacteriales bacterium | reverse complement strand
GGTGTCCGCGTCTGCCACCAGGCAGGAAATACCCCCGGTGGAGGCGGTTTTGACGCCGCCGGAGCCGTTGGCGGCCAGGGTGGTGTAGCCCATGGTGGGAACAGTCCCCGTGTACCCCACCGTGACAAAACCGTCCACCTGTACGCTGCATGCGTCGTCCTTGACGCACACCGCCACACCGCAGAAGCTGTCGCCGTCCCCGCAGGGGCCCACTGTGCCCCGGCCGCTCATTTTGACCACCTGGCCCTCCGCCACGCCGGCTCCCAGAAAGGTGGCGCATACCTGGCCAATGCCATGAAAAGAAACGCTCATATGTATTTCTCCTTTGTCGTGTAATGAGGCAGAGCCTCTTTAGAAAAGCGGCAATGCCGCGTTTTCATCGTCAGATCAGGAATGCCCCCACCTCCTCCCGTTCTCCGGCCTGAGCAGGCCGTAGCTGAGGGGAGAGGGAAAACCGCTTTTCCGCCCTGCGGCGGTAAGCCCTGGCCAGTTCCAGAAGCTCGGGCTCCTCCAGCTTTTCCGCCATGCGGGCGAAAAGGTCCAGATCCAATTCCTCCTCCGCCAGCCCGGCCAGACGCACCAGTTCCCTGCGCAGCCCGGCCAGATACGCCCGGCCCAGTTCTGCCTCCCGCTCCAGTGCCTCCAGGCGTTTAAGCGCCTCCGGCTGCTCCTCCAGCAGCCCCCGCAGCGCTCCCTCCTGGCCGAAGGCCTTGATGACCCCGGCCTTCCGCTGGGCGGGTACCGCCACGAAACTCCACTCATAGGCGTCAGAGGGGGCCTGGAGAGTAAAGTAGCAGAGTTTTCCTCCGTACCGTCCGCCCTTCTGGTGGGAGCAGGCCTCCTCCCCGCAGATGGAGCACACCCGCCTCCCAACGCTGCACCCGATGCTGACTTCCTTTTTAATGCCCGCCTCAATCTCTCCGATCAGTTCCCGGTTTTTTTCGCTGCGGAGCATGTAGGCCCACCCCTTCAGGTACCAGCATGGGTCGCCCGCCGCTGTGGCGCCCTCTCCCCGGCACAGTTCCGTCCGGTACAGCCGGGCGGTCTGACCCTGGGCGGACCAGTTGTGGTCAAAAATGCCGGTCTTTCCCACAAACAGGCGGCCCAGTGCCTCCAGGGCCTCCCGGTCGAACCGCTCGTAGTCCCGGTCCACCTCGTTGTCGCACAGGCGCACCGCAAAGGTGTATACCTGCTCCGCCGTCAGTTCGCTTTTTGCCAGGGCGTTGATCTGTGCCAGTTCCTGGCCGGATACCTGGCAGGGTGTCGCATACCCCGGCTGCTTCCTCACATCCAAATCCATCGTCCCTTTCTCTCTTAGGTGGGGCCGCCCTCGGCCCGGTCGTTTTCAATGCGCAGCTTTCTGGCCTGCTCCCGGTACCAGTCCGCCTTTGCCTCCTCCAGCAGATCTTGCAGATTGATGTCGTCCCACACCACCTCAAAATCTCCTCCGTAGCCGTGCATCCGCATCCACAGCTGACAGATCCGGCGTACGGCGGGGGTAAGGCTTCTGCGGATGGCGGTCATCTCCGTGGTAAGCAGATCCGCCTGCTGGGCGCTCATCCGCTCCGTACTGGTCCAGTTCAACCCCAGCATGAAGGGGGGGATGCCGGTTTTGCTTACCAGCTGCTCCAAAATCTGCCGGATGGGCACGCTGCTGTCCAGCACCTGGTTGTCCGCGCCGATGACCCGGATATCCACATCCCCCACGGCCACAAAATCCCGTACGCTGCCGCCCCGGGTCTGTTCCATGGCCCGGCTCCACTCCGCCGCCAGCTGCTGACTTCGCTCCTGAGCCATGCCCCGCTCCAGTTCTCCGGCCTGGGGCTTGTATACCACCGCAAAGCGGACGTTGCCCATCCGCTCCCAGTTCACCCCCATGGCCTGGTAGATTTTGCTCAGAAGTTCCGTAAGAAACGGCATGCTCCGCAGAAGGGATACGCCGTAAGGGCTGTGGGCTTCCGGGTTAAAGGGGGTGAAGAGCAGCAGTTCCTGGCAGGGGAGGGGGGCGATTTTTCCCCTCTGATCCATGGCGCAGAGCGTAAAATCCAGGGGGCTTTCTCCCTCCTGGATGTGGATGTCGTCTGTCCTGGCGCAGAGGAGGGCCGCAATGTCCCGTCCATCCCTGCTGGGGACAATTTCCCCGACGGCTTGGCCGAATACCAGCATGGAGTCCATGTACTGGTCCAGAAAGGCGTTGATGCCCCACTGGCCCCGGCCCACCGGCACCCGCTCCAAAAACCGGTTCAACTCCCGCTCTGCCGCCTTGTCGCCGCACCGGGCGGTAACTCCGCCGCACAGGCGGATGATCTTATAGATGCAGGCGTCGATCAGGGGCACCGCCTCCCGGATGGCCCGGTATAGCCGGGCGTCCCCCCGCTGAAGGGGCACATAGCCTTCCAGTGCCCCGAATACAGCCCCGTCGTTCCGCCGCACCTGCACCGCTCTTGCCGCGATGCCCGTCTCCTTGTTCCGCTTCCATAGCTTCATCTCAAAAAAATCCTCCCCCAATCATTGCCGCCCTGTCAAAAAAACAGCGGATCGCTTTTTTGACAGCTGTCCCGCTCCACGCTGCAAAAGGCGCCGCCTCCCGCCGGCTGCCGCCCTGCCACCGTGGCGGCGAAATAGCGCATGTCGTCCATGGCGTGGTCATCCTCCTTTCGGGGGGTGTCCCGGCCCCCCGCCTCCTCGCTCCAGCGGTACAGCGCCATCTCTCTCAGACAGTCCTCGCACCCCTGGCAGATGACGATTTTCCCGCTTTTCAGCAGGTCTGCGGTGATGCGGATGCCGGAGAGCACCTCATTTTCCGCCTTTACCACCCGGTATCCGGTCTGGCGCAGGGCGGTAATAAAACTGGCGGCGGACGGGTCGGCCACCACCAGCTGAATCGGCCGTCCCGCTGCCAGCCGGTCCAGAGCGGCCACATATTCCTGGTCGGTCAGCTGCTTGCCGGTACGCCTGGATGCATAGTAATATTCTTCCATCCGGTACCATACGCCCCTTTGCTGACCCCACAGGCCGAAGGAACAGGGATTGGCCGTACCGTAGTCCACGGAGATGACGTAGGCCTCCATCTCGCCCTCCGGCCTGGGCCGTGCGTCCCGGTCGGGGTCGAAGAAGTCGTAGATCAGGCCTCTGGCGGCGGTCCACTCCCCCAGGATGAATCGCCGGTAGAAGGTACCGGAGTAGCTGGCCTGGTACCGCTGGCGGATGCGCGGGGAGAGGGCGGGGTTGTCCTCCATGGTGAAATGGAGGTAGAGGGCGTTGCGCTCTTCGGCTTTACAGATCCACTCCCGGTAAAACCAGTGCTGTGGCCCCTCCGGATTGCAGTTGAACCACAGCCTGGATCCGCTTACGGAGCACCTGGCCACCGCCTGCTCCACGAAGGACCGGGGCATCAGCGCCGCCTCGTCCAGCAGTACCCCCGCCAGCGTCACTCCCTGGATCAGCGCGGCGCTGCCCTCGTCCTTGCCGCCCATGAGATAGAACCGGTTTTCCCGTCCGTCCCGCCCCACCGTCACCAGGTTTTCGCTCCGTGTCTCCTGGCATCGAAACCCCAGTTCCTCCAGGGTGGGCAGCAGTTCCTGCATCAGATTCCGCCGCAGGGCCCTCACGGTTTTTCCGCAGAAGGCGAACTGCTGCCGGTGGAACTGGCTCGTGGCCCAGCATACGAAACTCAGCCCCATGCACAGCGTTTTGCCGCTGCGCACCGCCCCGTCGCAGATGATGGCGTCGTGCCGGCTGTCCGCCGTACCCGGGCTCCACCAGCCCATGACCCGCCGCTGTTTTGCCGAAAACCGTTTGATCCGCAGATCCCGTCCCCCCTTGTCTACTCCCCCAGGGCTGCGATCAGGGCTTCCATCCCGTCCTCGCCGCCCCCGGCGCACTCCAGCAGCAGGGAGATTGCCTTGACCCGGTCCGTAAATTTAATTTCCACAATGCCGCCGCTGCCCCGCTTAAATTCGCTCACGCCCCATAAGTCCAGCCCCGCCACGTTCTGCGCCTCCGGCGCCAGTGCCAGGGCGATGGCGTCCCCCGGGTTGGATAGGGCAATTCTGCCCAGGGCCTCCAAAAGCCCCTCCCGGTTCAGTTCCATGCCAGTTCACCGTCCCTTCATATCCCCCGTTCCATCCGCTCAAAGTTGCTGTGCCCCGTGCAACGCCCCCGAATTTTTTGTAACAAACCCGTAATCCCCCCGCCGGATTTATAATGTATAATAAGGTAGCGCCGCCGCTGTCCCTGGGAGTTTTTTTACAGTTGTGTTACAAACCCCGCCCTTCCATTGACTTTCCCCGGCCCAAATGATACACTTCATCCGTAAACCCAAGGACGCCCCCGGCTGTTCTCCCCGGGACAGATACGGGACCGGCTAGCCACGGTATGTGCTCCGGTGCGGACGAAGGTGGCGCCTCTCAGGTTTGCGAAAATTGAAAAGGAGGAAACAATCCACCATGAGAAATCTCAAGAAGATTCTCGCGCTGGCCCTGGCTCTGGTCATGACCCTGTCTGTCATGTCCGTTGCCAATGCCTTTACGGATGACGCGAACATCAACGAGACCTATGCCGAAGCTGTTGATGTTCTCGCTGGCCTGAAGGTGTTCCAGGGCTACACCGACGGCAGCTATCAGCCCAAGGGTGAAATCACCCGCGCTGAGGTCGCCGCCATCGTTTACCGCATTGTCACCGGCGATGTCGACAACACCCAGGTTGGCATCTACGCTGACAACAACAAGTTCACCGATGTGGCGTCCAACTCCTGGTACGCTGGCTATGTGAACTTCTGCGCCAATGCTGAGTACATCCTCGGCTACGGCGACGGCCGCTTCGGCCCCAACGACAAGGTCACCGGCTATCAGGCCCTGGCCATGATCCTGCGGGCGATCGGCTATGGCAAGATGGGCGAGTTCACTGGTAAGGACTGGGACATCAACACCGCTTCCCGCGGTGAGGCCCTGGGCATCACCAAGAACATCACCGCCGGCACCCTGGGTGTCGCCGCTACCCGTGAGGTCGTGGCTGAGATCCTGTTCCGTGCCATCCTGGTTCCTCAGGTGACTTACACGCTGGCCTTCGGTTATGCTGAGGCTGACCAGTCCCTGGGCTACAAGACCTTTAAGCTGGAAGAGATCGAGGGCGTCGTGGTTGCCAACGAGTTTGCTGACCTGTACGACACCGAGCCTCTGGCTGCTGGCAAGACCCAGCTGGAGACCGAGGACAAGACCTACACCTTGGCTTACAGCACCGACCTGACCGACATCGGTGAGGCTCGCTATGCGTATGTCACCGGCTCCAAGGTCCTGGCCATTGCCGATGCCGGCAACACCGTGTATGAGAATGACGGCGCTGGCGTCAGCATCTCCACCTCCTCCAAGTTCTCCAAGGTCACTGGCATGAGCGATGACGCCGAGCACTTCATCAACTTCGGCGGCGAGGTGGACGGCTACGAGTCCGACTACCGCATCGAGTATGTCTACCAGGAGACTGCCAACTCTGATAAGATCGAGAAGGTCATCCGCGCTGGCGCTCTGATCACCGAGGACGACATGACCATCATCAAGAACATCTTCGCTGGCGCTGACAAGGAAGGCGACAAGATCGTTCTGGGCGAGGTCTATGTGGGCACCAAGTCCGGCGATGACGTCTCCGACGAGATTTCCTTCAAGAAGTTCAAGGCTGAGTACATCACCGAGCGCACCGACTTCAAGGGCGTTGAGAGTGCTGACAACGGCGAGTGGCTGAAGGTCATCGATAACGATGGCGACGGCAAGGCTGACTATGTCTTCCTGACCACCTTCACCATGACCACCATTGTTGACCACAACACCAAGAAGGACTACTTCGTGTTCGAGGATGACACGGATGTTGAGATCGACGAGGCTGACATTGTCACCGAGGACGAGCTGGCTGTGGACGACGTGGTTCTCTACACCCTCATCGACGGCGTGTACTATGTCAACGTTGTCACTCCTGTGGCTGTGACCATCGACAAGAAGGGCATCAACTACAAGGAAGAGACCATCACCTGCGATGGCACCACCTACAGCTGGTCCGGCATTGAGCAGGCTGCTGAGGAGTACTACTACGACATCTCCGACGCTGAGACCGAGGAGAACTACGATCTGTACCTCGATCACTTCGGCTATGTCCGTCTGTACACCGACTCCGGTTACAACCGCGGCTTCGTTCTGCTGACCGACGCTTACTTCGAGACCGACAAGCGCGACGACACCTTCAAGGCCCAGATCTGGGATACCGAGGCTGAGGACTTTGCTGATGTCGAGGTTGTTGACAGCAAGTCCTACCCCGCTGATGTCTTTGTTGACACCGAAGAGGGCGACAACGGCAACCGTGGCACCTGGGATCGTTTGATCGAGGCCGGCCATATCTACTTTGCCCAGAACGAGAAGGGTGAGGTTGTTGGTAAGTATTCTGACAATAATGATCCCTTCATCACCAACATCGCGGCTTACAGTGTCTCCGAGGATGGCTACAACCTGGCCAAGGTTCAGGATGCCTCCAACAAGACCTACCACTATGCTGTTGAGTTGGATCTGACCGACGCCGAGGTGGATGACAAGACCTTTGCCAACGTCACCTACAAAGATGGGGATGTCCAGGCTACCACCAAGACCCAGTACTACTTCGTCCAGAAGACCAGCAAGGGCGCCATCGCGGAGATCTACTCCTGGGTTGGCTACGCCAATGCTCCCAAGGAGGCCGTTCTGGCTGAGGGCTCCGTCGGTTACGCTGTGACCATCGATGGCGAGGGTTCTTATAAGGACAACATGTACGATGTGGCTCAGGTCATCGTCTTCGAGTCCTACGAGGCTACCGACTCTACCCTGAACTTCGTCTATGCTCTGGACCAGAAGTGGTATGACCACAAGGCCTACGACGCCTGGACCGTCAGCGAGGATGTGGAGAACGAGACCTACGCTGCCGAGATCGCCAAGGAAGTCAAAAACGGCGAGATCACCGATAAGCAGATCATCAACTTCTTCGACATCTACACCGATGGCGTTGCTGAGATCATCGACAAGGACTTCGCGGATCATAACATCTATCTGGGTCTGGTTCGGGTTGCCAAGGATGTCTACAACAACGACTATGTGAAGCTGGAACTGGCCGGCCAGTCTGGCTACACCTACTTCAATCCCGAGACCACTCCCGCCTTCGTGGTGTATCAGGATCTGTCCCGCTTCAACGCTGAGGGCAAGATGACGAACGTCCGCATGGCCTACACCGTCGAGGAACTGGAAGAGAACTATGATGTGGGCGATGTCCTGGTTGTTGTCACCAACAACAAGGGTGCTGTCCAGTACGTCATCAACGTCTCCGAGAGTTACACCTCCGAGAAGGATTCCTGGGGTAAGGTTGAGGCTCTGAACGAGTTGGCTGCAGTCATCTACGAGGATGCTCAGCCCGAGGATCCTTTCCAGTGGACCATCACCAACGACATCACTGATGACTACACTGTTAAGGGCCTGCCCGAAACTGCTGCTGCTGACGAGAAGATCACCTTCACCGTGACCGCTAAGACTGCTGGCGCTGATGCCAATGGCACCGTGGTTCTGCTGAACGGTGTGGAGCTCGGTACCCTGACTGGCGGTAAGGACGCTGTTGCGGCGACCTACACTGCCCGCAAGGTTGAGAGCGATGCCGACATCGCCCTGTGGCAGGATGCTGGGTACACCCTGTACACCAAGGCTGAGGATGCTGCCGACAGCGAGTATACTCTGGTTGCGGATAACGCTACCTATATCGAGGGCAACGTCTACGCCACCCTGGCTGCCCCCGCTGAGGAGGCTGTGGCTGCCAGCGCTGAGTTGACCTTCACCATGCCTGCTGCCAACGTGGTTGTCAGCATTGCTGACTAATCTCACCTGATAGCGAGCGCACCTAAAAACTTACCATAAGTTCAAGGCCCACGGGATTTCCCGTGGGCCTTGTTTTTTGCTTGTCAAAAAGCCTCGCAGAGTTCGCGTCCGCAGACGCGAAAAGAGTGCCGATCCGTTTTTCCCGGCGACATGCGCGTCGGGAAAAACACTTTACGCGGAGCGAGCGTCGAATGGACCGCCTTAGGCGGTCCACCGAGGCGCAGAGCGCAGCGCAGCTTTCTCAAAAAAGAGGCAACGCCTCTTTTTTGACCCCGCTCCGCCCCAAAGCCGGCGGTTGCCCCATAAAATTTCCATCTGTGGCCGGGAATTTGTCATAATACACACTTGACAGGGAATAATCCCTATATTAAGATAGGAATTACAAGAGAGGAGGGTGGTTCCCTTGAAAATATCCGCCAAAAGCCGCTATGCCCTGCACCTGATGCTGGCTCTGGCCATGCAGGAGGAGGGGGTAAACCTGTCGGTCAAAACCGTGGCCGACAGCCAGGGCATCAGTGAAAAGTACCTGGAGCAGATCATTCCCGTGCTGGTCCGCGCCGGTCTGGTGCGCAGTGTCCGGGGTGCCCGGGGCGGCTACCATCTTACCCGGGACCCGGAGGACTACTCCGTGGGCCTGATTCTCCGCACGGTGGAAGGCAGCATAGCTCCCGTCTCCTGCCTGGATGACGAGATAAACCAGTGCGCCCGCTGCCAGGCCTGCGCCACCCTGGAACTTTGGGAGCAGGTGGACCAGGCCATCAGCAACGTGGTGGACCATGTCACCCTGGCGGATCTGGTGGATAAGCAGCGCCGCCTGGACGCTCGCTGCGCCGCCCCCCGTGCTCTTCCCGGAAAATGCTGATCTCACTCTTGACATTTTTCCTTTGTCGCCGTATCATAGACCACAGAAAACACCTATATCCATATAGGAATTTAGGAGATCGAGCCGGATATGCTTGGCTCTAGAGAAAGAAGGAACGGACCTATGTTTGTTTACGCGGATAACGCGGCCACCACCGCCATGAGTCAGACCGCCATTGACGCGATGCTTCCCGCCATGCACGAACTTTATGGCAACCCCAGCAGCCTCCATCAGAAGGGCAGGGAGGCCAATATGGCCCTTATGGCTGCCCGGGAGACCATTGCCGCCTGTCTCCATGCCGAGCCCCGGGAGATCTATTTCACTGGCTGCGGCACGGAGGCGGACAACTGGGCCATCACCGAGGCCGCCCGTATGGGCGCCGCTGCCGGGAAAAAGCATATTATTTCCGATACGATTGAGCACCACGCTGTGCTGCATACGCTGGCCAGGCTGGAGCGGCAGGGCTTTGAGGTTACGTATCTCCCTGTTCATGAAAACGGCCTGGTCCGTCTGGAGGAACTGGCTGCCGCTCTTCGTCCGGATACCTGTCTGGTGACGATTATGTTTGCCAATAATGAGATCGGCACCCTCCAGCCCATTCGGGAGATTGGGAAACTTTGCCGGGAGCGGGGCGTCCTCTTCCATACGGATGCCGTCCAGGCGGTGGGCCATGTTCCGGTGGATGTGGTGGCGGACAATATTGATATGCTCTCCCTCTCCGGCCATAAGTTCCACGCCCCCAAGGGGATCGGGGCCCTCTACTGTAAAAAGTCGGTGAAGCTGCAAAACTTCATCGAGGGCGGCGCCCAGGAGCGGGGCAAGCGGGGCGGTACGGAGGCGATTCCCGCCATCCTGGCCATGGCCGCGGCGCTGAAGGAGAGTTGCGACCACCTGGAGGAGAATATGGCCCATACCACCGCCATGCGGGATAAGCTGATTGCGGGGCTGAGCAAAATCCCCTGCTCCCGCTGCAACGGCGACCCGGACCACAAGGTCCCCGGCATCGTCAGCTTCTGCTTTGAGGGTGTGGAGGGGGAGAGCCTGCTGCTCCGCCTGGATATGGCCGGCATCTGCGCCAGCTCCGGCAGCGCCTGTACCAGCGGCAGCCTTGACCCAAGCCATGTACTCCTGGCCCTGGGCATGCCCCACGAGGTGGCCCATGGCTCTCTGCGCCTGAGCCTGTGCGAGTATAACACCATGGAGCAGGTGGATTATATCCTCAGCCAGGTACCGGAGGTTGTCAGGACCCTGCGCCAGATGAGTCCCGTGTGGCTGCATATGCTGGAGACCATGCCGGACCCCTACCAGGCTTAATCAAAAAAGAAAATCAAGCTAGAAAGGAAGTTTTGCGTGATGGCTATGGAATACAGTGAAAAGGTGATGGAGCATTTTGCCCATCCCCATAATGTGGGTGTGATTGAGGACGCCAACGGCATTGGCGAGGTGGGCAACGCCAAGTGCGGCGATATCATGCGCATGTATCTAAAGATCAATGACGACGGCGTGATTGAGGATGTGAAGTTTCAGACCTTTGGCTGCGCCTCCGCAATCGCCACCAGTTCGATTGCCACGGATATGATCAAGGGCAAGCCTGTGGAGCAGGCCCTGACCCTCACCAACAAGGCTGTGGTGGAGGCCCTGGACGGCCTGCCCGCCGTAAAGATCCACTGCTCCGTCCTGGCGGAACAGGCGGTAAAGGCCGCTGTGGCGGATTACTATAAGAACAAGGGCATCCCCTGTGACGACTGCCTCTGTGACCACTGTGCCGCCTCCTGTCACGACCATGGCCACGGAGAGGAGGAGTAAACACTTCTGCTCCTCCGATCAGGCGGCCTGCTCAAAGGGCGGTTCTGCCATATACTCCACAGCATTGGGAGAGACGGCTTAGCCGTCTCTTCTTTTTGCGTAAAAGGGATATTTCGCCCCCTGCTGGGGATATTTTTCTGCGGAGGGAGGGGCGCGGGACCCGCCTTCCCCTTTGGAAGAGACGGTACTCGCCCCCAGCCGGACACCTCCCCCCGCCGGTATCCGGAGCAGCTGGCTGCCCCGGTCATAAACCCTTTTCAAATTATTCAAAAACTCTGCAAAAATTCTTCATACTTTAGCCATAAATCCCCTGTATGCTAAGACCATCAAAAGGGAACGCAAGCAACCTGTCAAGGAGGCATGTTTCATGTATAACGAAAACGACAATAAGAACTATGAGTATCACTACAGCTACCGGCCTGATTACAGCGAGCCCATTCCCACCCTGGAGCCCGCTCAGGAGCCAACAGCCAAGAAGTCTGGCCATCCCCTGTGGACAAAGGTGATGGCGGGCGTTTTGTGTGCCGCGCTGCTCATCGGCGGTTCTGTGGGCATCGGCTGGTATATGAGTGGCGGCAGTGCCGACCAGGCTCAGACCCAGATCATGGTCAGTGACCGGGAGCGCCCGGAGGTAACGACCGTCAGCGTCACCGGCACCCAGAAATTGACCTATCCGGAGATTTACCGTGCCAACGTGGACAGCTGCGTCAGCGTCAACGTCTCCTCTGTGGGTTATAACTATTTCATGCAGCCTGTACAGACTGCCAGTTCCGGCAGCGGCTTTATTATCACGGATGATGGCTATATTGTCACCAATTACCACGTCATCAGCGGCGGCACCAGCGTGGAAGTTACCCTCAACAACGGCACCACCTACACCGCCCAGGTTGTTGGCGGCGATGAGGACTACGATATCGCGGTCATCAAGATCGAGGCCTCCGGCCTGCAGGCCGTCACCCTGGGCGACAGTGAGAAGCTGAATGTGGGCGACCGGGTTCTGGCCATTGGCAACCCCCTGGGTGAATTGACTTTCTCCCTTTCCGAGGGCATTATCTCCTGCCTCAACCGGGAGATTAATGTGGATGGCACCCCCTTTAATATGATTCAGGTTACGGCTGCCGTCAACTCCGGTAACTCCGGCGGACCCCTGTTTAATACCTATGGCGAGGTGGTGGGCATCGTGTCCGCCAAGTATTCCTCCTCTTCCTCCGGCGCCAGCGTGGAGGGCCTGGGCTTCGCCATTCCTATGGATGATGTGCTGGATATGATTAAGGACATCATGGAGAATGGCCAGGTGACAACCCGCCCCTATATGGGCATTACCGTTTCGGACGCTTCCCGCTATCCCCAGGCCGGTGTCAGCGCCGGCGGCTATCTGGTGGAGGTGGTGGAGGGCGGCCCCGCGGCCCAGGCGGGCCTGCAGGCGGGTGATGTCATCACCATGATTGGCAGCACCGTTGTCACCTCTCAGTCGGACATTACCTCCGCTGTGGGCAGTAAAAGCTACTCCGCTGGTGATACAGTTACTGTGACCTTTGTTCGCGCCGGTCAGGTTATGACTACGGAACTCACCTTTGGCAGTACCACAGAGATGGCCTCTGCCACCACCAGCCAGGATACCCAGCAGAGCGATACACAGAGCGGACAGGGCGGCAATTATCCCGCCGCTGGAGATATGGAAGATTTCTTCAACCAGTTCTTTGGCGGCAGAGGCTGATCGCCTTTGACATAGATAGCAGCGGTTCTTCTTCCTCTTTTCTCTCTCTTTTCTTTCTCTCTACAGCCAAAGGGCCGGGAGGCATTGCCTCCCGGCCCTTTGGCTGTTCTGCTGAAAAAGCCTCGCAGAGTCTGCGCCCGAAAAAGTCCGTTGAACTTTTCTGGTAAGCTGGTATACTATATCTATCATGAACGGCCCGGCGGCCACAGGCCGCCGGGGAAAGGAGCGGCCCTGTGCTGCAAATCGAACGAGTGAAGCTGGAACTGGAGGAGGGAGAGGAACTGCTGGCCCAAAAGGCCGCCGCCCTGCTTCGGGTATCCCCGGGGGAACTGCTGGAGGTGCGGGTCCTCCGCCGGGCTCTGGACGCCCGGGACGGCGTCCGGTTCATCTATACCCTCCGTGTGCGGGTCCGGGACGAGGCCAGGGTACTTCGCCGCTGCCGCAGCCGCCAGGTTAGTACTGTTATGCCGGAGGTGTACCAACCGCCCGTCCCCCGGTCGGCTCCGGCCCTGCCGCCGGTGGTGGTGGGGGCTGGCCCCGGAGGCCTCTTCTGTGCTCTGATTCTGGCCCGGGCGGGGGCGCGGCCGATCCTCCTGGAGCGGGGAGATCCGGTGGAACGTCGCCGGGAGG
>USMP01000008.1 GCA_900555795.1 uncultured Eubacteriales bacterium | reverse complement strand
GCCCGGCGCGGGCTTCGGGCCCAGCGGGGAGGGCTATATCCGCCTGAGCGCGTTCGGCGGCGCGGAGGACACTGCAGAGGCGGTGGAGCGGATTCGAGCGGTACTCTGAAAACCACCCAAGGGGGGCTTACAAATGGAACGACGCAAGTACGAGGCCGGCCGGCAGAGCGGGCTCTATTCTCCGGCCTTTGAGCATGACGCCTGCGGCATCGGCGCCATCATCAGCATCCGGGGGGAGCGGACCCGCCGGACGGTGGACGACGCGCTGAAAATTGTGGAGAAGCTGGAGTACCGGGCCGGCAAGGACGCCACCGGTAAGATTGGGGACGGCGTGGGTCTGATGCTCCAGGTACCCCACAGGCTCTTCCTGCGGACGATGGCGGAGCAGGGCGTGGCCCTGGGAGAGGAGCGGGACTACGGCGTGGGCATGTTCTTTTTTCCCCAGAACACGCTGCTGCGCAGCCGGGCCAAAAAGATGTTTGAGATCATCTGTCAAAAGGAAGGGCTGGATTTCCTGGGCTGGCGGCAGGTGCCGGTGGCGCCGGAGGTGCTGGGTGACAGGGCCCGGGACGGCATGCCCGCCATCCTCCAGTGCTTCATCCGCCGCCCGGCGGAGACAGAACGGGGACTGGATTTTGACCGGCAACTCTATATCGTCCGCCGGGAATTTGAGCAGTCCAACGATCAAACCTACGTCTGCTCCCTGTCCAGCCGCACCATTGTCTACAAGGGCATGTTCCTGGTGAGCCAGCGCGCAGCTTCTATCCCGATCTGCAGAGCGAGGACTGCACCTCCGCCCTGGCTATGGTTCACTCCCGTTTCTCCACCAACACCACCCCCTCCTGGGAGCGGGCCCACCCCAATCGGCTGATTCTCCACAACGGGGAAATCAACACCATCCGCGGCAATGTGGACCGGATGCTGGCCCGGGAGGAAACCATGTCCTCCCGGGTGATGGAGGGGAACATGGATAAGGTGCTGCCGGTGGTGGACGCCTCCGGCTCCGACTCGGCTATGCTGGACAACACCCTGGAATTTCTGATGATGAACGGCATTGACCTGCCCCTGGCGGTGATGCTGACCATTCCGGAGGCCTGGCGGGAGGACCGGGATATGCCCCAGGATGTGCGGGACATGTACCACTACTACACCACGATGATGGAGGCGTGGGACGGTCCGGCGGCCATTCTTTTCTCCGACGGGGACCTTGTGGGGGCCATCCTGGACCGCAACGGCCTGCGGCCTGTGCGCTACTATGTCACCGACGACGGCTACCTGATCCTCTCCTCGGAGGTGGGTGTGCTGGATGTGGCGCCGGAGCACATCGTCAAAAAAGGCCACATCCGCCCCGGCAAGATGCTGGTGGTGGACACCGCCGCCGGCACCCTCATTGAGGATGCCTACAGCGGCAAGTACGACCCCGCCGACTATGTGGATGCCGTCAACAAGGCTTGTGAGGAACGCGGCATTCTGGGCCGGATGATGTTCTTGGAGCGCGGTCAGTGGTACGAATTCTCTACCGGCGTGACCAAGCTGTAAGTAATATGGCAAAAACTTTTTAGGAGGAATCGATCATGCCTGTTGGAAAAAGAATTTATCTGAAACGAAATATGCCGGATCCCGATCTGATTGAGCAGTTTAAAACCATTCCGGCCTCCAATACCGCCGACGTTATGAACTACAGCTGCGCCATGAATCCCCGGATTCATCTGGTCAGCAGCCCCAAGGCCCAGATGATGTGCGGCCCCGCCTTAACGGTCAAGTGCCGGGCCGGCGACAATTTAGCCCTCCACGCCGCGCTGAATATGTACCAGGAGGGGGATGTGTTGGTGGTCTCTAACGAGGAGGACACCACCCGGGCCCTGATGGGAGAGGTCATGATGGCTTTCCTCTACGAGGTTAAAAAGGTGGCCGGCATTATCCTGGACGGGCCTATCCGCGACATCGACAAAATTGGCAAGTGGGATTTTCCCGTCTACTGCACGGGCACCACCCCCGGCGGCCCCTACAAGGAGGGCCCCGGTGAGGTAAATGTTCCCGTCTCCTGCGGTGGAATCAGCGTCAATCCCGGCGACATCATTCTGGCTGATCCGGACGGAGTCATTGTCATTCCTCCCAAGGATGCCCCCGGCATTCTGGTGGAGGCCAAGAAGTTCCAGGAAGCTGACAAGGGCAAGCTGGTCAAGACCCGCAGCGGAACCATCAATCGCGGCTGGGTGGATAAAACCCTTCAGGATAAGGGGTTTGAATGTATCGATGCTGCCTACCAGCCCTGATTCTGGCTGAGCAAAAGGAGTATACCGTTATGAGTTATACAGTATTGCTGCCCCAGCCCATTCTGCCCGAGGGGTACGCTTACCTTAGGGAACACGGCTGTGAGATCATAGACGGCCGGGGTTTCACTAAAAGCGACATCATCGCCGACATCCGTGACGCTGACGCCATGATTGTCCGCACCGCCAAAATTACCAGCAAAATTTTTGATGCCGCCCCCAGGCTGAAGATCATTGCCCGCCATGGCGCAGGATACGACATGGTTGATATTGAGGCGGCCAAGCGGAATCACGTCCTTGTTACCACCGCCGGCGGTGCCAACGCTATCTCGGTGGCGGAACTGACAATCTTTTATATGCTCCACTGCTCCCGCCGCTTCAAGGCAGTCATGAGCCACTGCAGGGAGGACTACCGCTACGCCAAAATGGGCATTCAGAAAACTGAACTGGAGGGCAAGACCCTGGGGTTTATCGGTACCGGTCATATTGGAAAGCTGGTTGCGAAGAAGGCAGCTTTCGGCTTTAACATGAGGGTGCTTGCCTATGATCCCTTCGCCCGGGATGTTCCTGCGTACATCCAAATGGTTGAGGACCGAGACGAGATCTTTCGCCAGAGTGATTATGTATCTCTTCACGTCCCCGCTGCCAAGGATACCATCCACAGCATCAGTGACCGAGAGTTTGAACTCATGAAGGAGAGCGCCTTCCTCATCAATACCGCCCGGGGTGCTATTGTGGATGAGCCTGCCCTGATCCGGGCTTTGGAGGCGAATCAAATTGCGGGCGCCGGCCTGGATACAGTAGAACAGGAACCATTCGACCTGAATAGCCCTCTGTTCCATATGGAGAATGTCTTGGTCGCTCCCCACATTGGCGGTGCCACCAGGGAGGCGTCCACCCGCTCCTCAATCGCCTGCGCAGAGGCCATTGACAACTTTTTCTCCGGCCGCATTCCAAAGTTCGTAGTACCTGAACTGCGGGATCTGCTAAAATAAATTTTCCCTTATACGGAAAGCAAACCGCCCCCAAAGTTAGGCAAAGTTTTTTGGATAAAATTTTCATGCATTCCGCCTCATACCGTCTGTCCGGTCTCCCCGCCGGCATAATTACACCCCCAAGGCCAGTTCCAGTCTATGATACTGTCTAGCTTTGGGGGTGCGGGGTCCCCAGCGGCGGCGGGAGCACGTTGGCTTTCTCACGGTCCCTCAGCAAGGCGGCCCGCCGGGAGCAGAGGAGCCTCTGCACTCCGCCCTGCCGCCATTGCCGACGGATGCCGGGCCGCCAAGCTGGCGGACTGCTTATCTTATGGGCTGCGCAGACTGAATCCTCTCATAAAAAAGGAACGCCGCGGGGTATACATATCCTGCGGCGTTCCCTGTGCCGCTGTCAAAGGAGCGGCATCATCCTATTTTTGAGGTTTCTCCGGCTCCTGCCGGAGCAAAAATTCTGTGAGATCCTTAGCCAGCGTGGACATCACCGCCGTAGATGTGACCAGCTTTCCACCGGTTTCCTGCGGCGCCTGTGGGGAACGGATATACGTCAAAAACCCAGCTGAGGCCTGCCGGTACTGCTGCACAAAGTCCTCGTACAGTTCCCGCACCGCCCCCTCCTCCGGCTCCACCGGCAGCAGCCGCTGAATGGAGGAGATGCTCAAACTCTGCTTGAGAATACAGATCATCACCAGGCAGGCAATGTGAATCCGGCCATACTTCTTCTTCCGGGGCGCCGGCAGCACCCGCAGGCGCACATAGTTATTGATGATGCTGGCGGTGACAGCCTTCTCCTCCCCACTCCGGTACAGAGGTCCCAGGTACTGGTTGAGCAGGATAATCACCTGATCCATATACAGTTCCAGCTGCGGCAGGCTCTCCCAGTCCGGCAGGCGGAACGCGTCCATACCGGCCTCCCACTCCGCCAGCCGCCGGGCAACGTGCTCATACTCCTGGTTCACAGGCCATCCCTCCTTTTTCTCCAGTATAGCGAACGCAGTGGAATAATGCAATATAAAAGATCAAAAAATATCTCTTGTGTACCGCTTGACATATTCTAATAAGCAATATATACTAATATTAAATATTAGATTATGTGTTGCTCTGAATTGAAAGGACGGTTTTTATGGCAAAAGAACGGATTACCCGGCAGCAGACCACAGGGGAGGAACTGGCTAACACCATATCCCACGGTGTGGGGGCACTGCTGGCCCTGGCAGGCGCGGTGCCGCTGGTGGTCAAGGGCATTATGAGCGGCTCGGTCATGACAATATGCAGCCTGGCCGCCTATGCCGCCAGCCTGGTGCTGCTGTACACCGCCTCCGCGGTATACCATGGAGTACGCCGGCCCTCGGTGAAGAAGGTGCTGCGGGTGATGGACCACTGCTCCATCTATCTGCTGATTCTGGGAACCTATATTCCCCTGTCCCTGCTGACCGTAGGGGGGCGGACAGGCTGGATGCTCTTTCTCACCAACAGCACCCTGGCTGTAATCGGCATCACCCTGAACGCTATTGATCTCAAGCGCTTTGACAAGGTGTCCCTGGCGCTGTACGCCCTTATGGGCTGGCTTGTCGTAGTGGCCATGGGCACTATCGTTCAGGCGCTGCCGCCCATGGGACTGTTTCTGCTGGTGGCGGGAGGCGTAGCCTACACCGCCGGAATCGTGTTCTACAAGTCCCAGGGTCACTATATGCACTTCGTCTGGCACCTCTTCGTCCTAGCGGGGAGTGTTCTGCAGTACCTGTGCATTGTGTTGTACTGCGTGTAAGTCCTCCCGGGCATGGAGACAGCCTCCAGCCTGGGCAAAGCCAGCCTGGGGGCGGCATCCTGCCATGGATGCCGTCCCCAGCTTTCTTTATGGAAGGGGCTGCTCCTCCGCCCGCACAGCGCCCTCGTACAGATCATTTTTGTTCAGTCCCGTCTCGCTGGCCACCTGGCGAACCGCGTCCTTCATCCGCTGGCCCGACCGGCGGCATTCCAGCACCCGTTCCACCCCCTCCTCCAGGGAAAGTTCCGTCTCCGGCTCCGGTGCGGCGCCTGCCACCACCAGCACAAACTCTCCCCGGGGCACATTATCCTCATAGTGCTCCGCCGCCTGGGCCAGGGTGGTACGCCAGGTCTCCTCATGCAGCTTGGTCAGTTCCCGGCAGAGCGTCACAGGCCGGTCCCCGCCAAAGGCGGCGGCCAGATCCGCCAGGGTAAAGCGCAGCTTATGGGGCGCCTCATAAAAAACCATCGTCCGCCGCTCCGCCGCTAGGGACTGCAGATGTTCCCGGCGGCTCTTCTTATTCACGGACAGAAACCCCTCAAAGGTAAACCGGCCCGTGGCCAGGCCGCTGACCGCCAGAGCGGAAACCAGCGCACAGCAGCCGGGGATGGACAGCACCGGCACATCGTGCTGGGCACAAAGGCGCACCAACGCCTCCCCGGGATCGCTGACCGCTGGCGTACCCGCGTCCGTCACCAGCGCGCAGGTCTCCCCCGCCAGCAGCCGGTCCAGAATGGCCGGCCCGGCGGCAGCCTGATTGTGCTGGTGATAGCTGATCAGGGGCTTCTTCACGCCAAAATGGTTCAGCAGCTTAAGGGACACCCGTGTGTCCTCCGCCGCGATAAAATCCGCCTGGGCCAGCGTCTCCACAGCCCGTGGACTGAAATCCCCCAGATTACCGATGGGGGTGGCCACCAGATATAGCGTACCGCTCATTGCATGCTCCTCCGCCGCCGTGCCCAGCCCGGCGTTTTTTTCCATTGTACCACACCCGGTGTGGACAGGCAAGGGTCTCCCCCCGGGACGCCGCCCACCCCGGGACAGCGGAGGGATCGGGCCCGCCCCAGCCGGAAACAGGCAGCCAGGCCTCTCTCCCCCGGGAATTTATCCCGGCCTCAGAACTTTTCGTAGTGTATCTTTTCGCTGTGGAGATCGGACAATTCTGTCCGCACTCCGGAGCCCTTCGGCACCCCCAGAGAGAGGATGGCCTCCAGCCGGAACCCCTCAGGAATGTCCAGGCACTCCCGGACATACGCCTCCGTTGTCCTCCCATCCTGGGCTTCCCGCAGCCGCCCCTGGATCCAGCAGCTGCCCACCCCGAGGCTGGCCGCCATCAGGTGCATATTGGCCAGGACAATGGAGCAGTCCTCAATCCAGGTGTCCGAGCGGGCCGCATCCGCAACCACCACAACGGCGGCGCCCGCGCTCCTCAGCATTTTCGCAGAACCGACCCGGCCCTCCGACAGCTTTTCCAGGGTGGCCCGCTCCCGCACAACAATCAGTTCCCAGGGGCGGATGGCGCGGCCGGAGGCAGACAGCAGCCCCGCCTGCAGGATTTTTGTCAGCTTCTCCTCCCCAATCGGCTCCCCGGTATAGTCCCGTACGCTGTGCCTGCCCTGCAGCACTTCCAGCAAATCCATAGCCTGTCCTCCTGTTTCTTTTTTCATGCGGCTGATACCTCTTTCAGTATATCCCCGCTTGCCTGCCCGTAAAGCACCTTCCTGCCATGCCGGATGCCGGCGTTTCCGCCCCGCCGAAAGAACACCGGAAACAGAGCAGCCCTCGCGCCTAAAAAGGGCACGGGGGCTGCCGCCAGGTTTCGCGGACAAAACACGCCGGTGGCTTTCCATCCGTGGACCCGGGCAGATCCAATCAGTTTTTCTTCTCCTGGGCCAGCGCCTCTGTGAGAGCCCGGCTCAATTGATCCGGACAGCTGGTGGGCTTCCAGCCGCAGTGGATGCCCCGCAGGCGTTCCACCGCGTCCTCCACCCGCATTCCCTGGAGCAGCTGGGAAATTCCCTGCAGGTTTCCGCTGCATCCGCCTGTAAACGCCACAGAGCGGATTACATTTCCCTCCAGTTCCAGATCAATACGGCTGGAGCAAACGCCCTTGGGAATATATGTATACGTCATTTTTGTTCCTCCTTTTGCATGGTTTTCCACCATTTTGCCAATCATACAGCAAGGAGTATAGCAGAAGTCTTCCGCAAATGCAAGTACCCGCCGGTGTACTTCGCACACCGGCGGGGAAGCCTCTTTCTCACAGCAGGAATCAATTACGCTAAGTTGTCGTTTTTCAATTTCAGCCGAATGCGGTCGCTGATCATAGCGATAAATTCAGAATTGGTGGGTTTTCCCTTGGCATTGGATACCGTATATCCAAAGAAGCGCTGGAGGGTTTCCAGATCGCCCCTGTCCCACGCCACCTCAATGGCATGGCGAATGGCCCGTTCTACCCGGCTGGGTGTCGTATGATACCGCAGCGCCACAGAGACCTTCGTGGGCTGGTGCACCAAGGGTGCCGGGGGCAATCTGACCCTGTATCCCATGGACGCCCCCGTTACCGCGGATGTGGCCCTCTATCCTCTGGTGGTCTCTACCGCGGGCTATCAGGTGCTGTATCATGTAGGTGACGGAACCGGCGCTGTGACCGACAGTCAGCGCTACCAGTACAACACCCAGGCTGTGGTCAAGGCCCCTGTGGGCGTCACTGCCCCCACCGGTAAGGAGTTCAGCCACTGGGTGGATGGCGAAGGCACCATCTACGTCCCCGGCGGCTATGTGACCCTGCCCGCCGACAACATCACTCTCACAGCGGTGTATGTGGACGCTGTCAGTGTGCCGGAAGTCACCGTGGCCTATGACGCCAACGGCGGCACGGGTTCCATGACCGGCCACACCGTTGCCCAGAACGGCGCTTTCACCGTGCAAGACAACGGCTTCACCGCCCCTGCGGGCTACGAGTTTGACGGCTGGAACACCCAGGCCGATGGCCGGGGTACTGCCTACGCCGCCGGCGACAGCGTCCGGGCGGACACCGTGGGCGAGAGCGTGCTTTACGCCCAGTGGAAGTGCATCCCTTACCGCATCACCTATGACCTCCAGGGCGGCGCTCTGGCGGCGGGTGTGACCAACCCCACCAGCTACACGGTGGAGGATCTGCCCATTACCCTGGTGAACCCCGGGCGGGAGGGCCACACCTTCCTGGGCTGGACCGGCAGCAATGGTACTGCTGCCAGTGACAGTGTCACCATCCCCGCCGGCACCACAGGCGATCTCAGCTATACCGCCAACTGGGATGCCAACAGCTACGGCTATGTGATCCACCACGTGGAGAAGGGTACCACGAACACGCTGGCGGACGATACCACCGGCCAGGCGGATTTTGGCACCACCGTCACCGTGGCGGACAAGGCCGGGACCATCGAGGGCTTTGCTTACGACAGCGATACCGGCGATATCACCATCGCTGTTAGCGGCAATGAAGCCACCATCTACTATGTCCGTAACAGCTACAACGTGACCTACTATGTGGACGGCTCTCAGAGCGGCGATGCGGTGCCCTATGCCTTTGAGGCCCCCGTCACCCTGCGGCCGGAGCCCAGCCGGGACGGCTATACCTTCGACGGCTGGTATACAAATAGCAGCTGCACCGGTACCAGGGCCGAGAACTTTAACATGCCTGCCGAGGATGTCAATCTCTACGGCAAGTTTACCGCCAATACCGACACTCCCTATGTTGTGGAGTTCTATCTCCAGAATGATGACGGCAGCACCTATCCCACCACTGCCTCCGCAACAGATCCCCGCACTGGGACTACGGATACCATGGCTTATGTGACGGCTGCGGATAAGGCGGATCGGGAGAATGGCAAGTACGTCTTTGATAGTACCTATGCGGGCAATGTGTTGTCCGGCAACATTGCCGGGAACGGCTCCCTGGTGCTGAAGCTGTACTTCAAGCTGAACACCGCTCCCTGGACTGTGGAGTACTACTATGATGATGTGAAGGGCGATGCGCCCCAGGGCGCTGCCACCGGCGGCACGGGCACCATTGGTACCCAGGCCTCCGTCACCCCCGCAGCCGGTGTTACCATGGGCGGCAAGACCTATGCCCTGGATTACACCGAGAACAATCCTCTTGTGATCGCTGTCAGCGGCAATGTGATCAGCGTCTACTATGCCACTGACGAGATTGGCGAGAAGGACCCCGACGAGCCCGACCAGATTCCCGATAAGTACCAGGTGACGATCCTCTACCAGAGCGTGGACACGAGCCTTGGAACGGTGGGCGCCCTGACCAAGGAGGTCAAGACCATCCTGGTTTCTGGCAAGTGGGCGGAAAACGGCAGCGTTGCGATTTCCGGCAGCACCGCCACCGCCACCGCGGGCTACTTCAGCGGCTGGTCCGCCGCCCAGGCTGGCCATACCGGCTGGAGCGATGATGTGACGGGCGAGGACGAGACCCTCAGCGGCCACACCATTTCCGCCAAGGGCAAGGCGACCTACACCTATACCGCGAACTTTGGCGGGAAGACGCAGCTGACCATTACCGTGGCGGATAAGAGCACACCGTACACGGGTGCGGAACAGAGCGGCTATTCCTACACCAGCAGTTCTGTCAACGGTCTGAAGGCCGGCCACAGCATCGCTGTGAGTTACACGCCGGCTAAGGGCACTGAGGCCGGTCCCTACGGTGACGGCACCTTTGGCGCCATTTCGATCACCGACAGTACGACTGGCGCCGACGTGAGCAATCAGTACACCCTGACGACCAACCCCGGCAGCCTGACCATTACGCCGATTGACGACGAAGTGGTCGTGACCATTACGGAGAACAGCGACACGAAGCCTTACACGGGTTCTGAGCAGAGCGTTTCCGGGTATACGGTGACGAGCATCAGCAGCAGCCTGTACACGGCCAGTGACTTCAGCTTCAACGGCACGGCGGAAGCCAAGGGCACGGACGCGGACTTCTACCCCATGGGCGTGACGGCGGAGATGTTCAGCAACAACAGCAAGAACTTCACCAACGTTACGTTCCGGATCGTGGATGGTGGCCTGACCATCAACCCGCTGGCAATCACGATTACGGCCAATTCCGCTACCAAGCCTTTTGACGGTGAGCCTCTCACCGCGGACGGCTACACGGTTGCCGGCACTCTGGCTGCGGGCGAGATTCTCAGCGACGTGGTTGTCACCGGAAGCCAGACTGAGCAGGGCGAGAGCCCCAACGTGGCCAGCGGCGGCAAGATCATGAAGGGCGGCGTGGAAACCACCGGCAACTACGACATCAGCTACGTGGATGGCCGTCTGGTCGTAACCGCTCCCAATGAGTACACCATTACCGTGAATTATCTGGAGTTTAAGACCAACGCCGTAATCGCCAAGCCCGACTTTATTACCATGGTTCACGGCAGCGCATATGACTTAGACGACTACCTGGTTGGCCGGATCGGCCGCTATGAACTGCGCAGCTATGACACCGAGCCTGCGGATACGGCTATGAGTGGGAAACTGGTGGGAGATATTGTGCTGAACGTCTATTATTCCCGCCGCGGCGGCCCTGGCCCTGGTCCTACGCCGATTCCCGATGACGAGGTACCTCTGGCAGATGTGCCTGGACTGAACACGGTGGATCACTACGCCTATATTGTGGGGTATGAGGACAACACGGTTCGGCCCAACAGCTATATCACCCGTGCCGAGGTGGCAACCATCTTCTTCCGTCTGATGACGGATGAGTTCCGGGATGCCAACTGGGCCACCGAGAGTATCTACTCCGATGTGATGGTTGGCAGCTGGTACAACAACGCCATCTGTACTGCCACCCAGGCCAGTATCCTCACCGGCTATACGGATGGGACCATGCAGCCCAACAAGAACATCACCCGCGCCGAGTTTGCCGCCATCGCGGCCCGCTTCCTCAGCGAGGAGTACGAGGGCGAGGACATGTTCACGGATATCAGCGGACACTGGGCGGCAGAGTATATCAACCGCGCGGCCCGGGCCGGCTGGATTAAGGGCAACGGCGACGGGAAGTTCCGTCCCAACGACCTGATTACCCGCGCCGAGGCCGTGACCCTGATCAACGCCATGCTGGATCGCGCCCCGGATAAGGACCACATGCTGGCGGACATGAAGACCTGGATTGATAACCCGGAGACCGCTTGGTTCTATGAGGCCATTCAGGAGGCCACCAACTCCCACGACTATGAGCGTGAGACCATTATCGACGGCGAGACCTGGACGGAACTCCTGGCCAACCGTGACTGGGTGGCACTGGAGAAGATGTGGTCCGACAGCCACTCCGCCCCCGGCGGTGAGGTTGCCGACAACCTGAACCCCAATACCACTGGTGACGGCGATTAATCCAATCCCTCGCAAACCTCAGGCCCCCGGAAGGCTGCTGCCTTCCGGGGGCCTCTCTATGCCCCGCCATTGCGTTCCGGGGGCAGAGTGAATTTTTCCCTTGAAAAGAGGAAAAATTTACAGTATACTGTATCATAGTTTATTATGACTATTAGGAGGCGTGCCATGAGCACAGTCATCACGTCCGTGGATCCCCAGTCCCCGGCGGAGCGGTCCGGCGTCCGGCCCGGGGAAAAATTGATTGCCATCAACGGACACCCGGTGGTGGACGTGCTGGATTACCGCTACTTCGGCTATGACGGGGATGTGGCGCTGGTGCTGGAGGATGCTGCCGGCAGGCAGCGAACCCTGCGGGTGCGGAAGGAGGAGGGGGCCGACCTGGGCCTCAACTTTGACACCTATCTGATGGATGAGCCCCGGCCGTGCAGCAATTTTTGCCTGTTCTGTTTTGTGGATCAAATGGCCCCCGGCTGCCGGGATACCCTGTATTTTAAGGACGACGACGCCCGCCTCAGCTTTCTCATGGGCAACTATATCACCCTCACCAATCTGTCGGAGCGGGAGGCGCAGCGGATTATAGATCTGCGCATCAGTCCCATCAATGTGTCTGTCCACGCCACAGACCCCAAACTCCGCTGCGCGCTTCTGGGTAATAAGGGAGCGGATAAGAGTTTGACGTATATGCGGGAATTTGGCCGGGCCGGGATCCAGATGAATGGACAGATTGTCCTGTGCCCCGGTTTGAATGACGGTGCTCAGCTGCAGCGCACCATGGCGGATATGGCGGACTGGGGATTTGCCAGCTGCTCTGTTGTGCCGGTGGGCCTGACCCGCTACCGGGATAAGCTGGCAAAGCTGCGGCCGGTGGATCGGGCGGAGGCGTGCGCCGTTATTGACCAGGTAGACGCCTTCGGGGCGCGGTGCCTGGCGGAGAGGGGGTCCAGGATTTTCTTCTGCTCCGACGAACTGTATATCCGGGCTGGCCGGGCCCTGCCGGAGGAGGCCTACTACGAGGGGTATGTCCAGATTGAAAACGGTGTGGGTATGCTTCGCAGCCTCATCACTGAGTTTGAAGCCGGCCTCCGCCTGGAGGCCGGGCAGCTGGACGCCTCGCCTTATACCATCGCCACCGGCGTCAGTGCCCAGCCCTTTTTACAGGAATTGGCCCGCCAGGCGGAGGAGAAACTGGGGGTTCAGGGGACGGTAGTGGCGATCCAAAATGACTTTTTTGGCCACACCATTGATGTGGCGGGCCTCATTACCGGCCAGGACCTGATTGCCCAGCTGCGGGGCAGAGATTTGGGGGCCCGGCTGCTGCTTCCCATCAACATGCTGCGCCATGGCGGGGATGTTTTTTTAGACGATCTGCATGTTGCCGATGTGGAGAAGGCCCTGGGCGTTCCCGCCACCGTTGTGGAGCAGGACGGATTTGACCTGCTGGACGCTATGGCGGGCCGCAAATAGAGGGGCGGGACCTTGCTTTCCCGTTGCGCGTATCCCATATGTTTGCACGTATACCTCATATAGAAACGGAGGTCATTTTTTATGGCCAAGCCTATTGTTGCCATTGTGGGCCGCCCCAATGTGGGCAAGTCCACCGTCTTCAACGCGCTGACCGGGCTCCGGCAGCATACGGGAAATTGGCCGGGAAAGACCGTGGCCAACGCGCAGGGACAGTGTGAGCACCGGGAACGGGGCTACGTGCTGGTGGATCTGCCGGGTACGTATTCCCTCATGGCCCACTCGGCGGAAGAAGAGGTGGCGCGGGATTTTCTCTGCTTCGGCGGCGCGGACGCGGCGGTCGTGGTGTGCGACGCCACCTGTCTGGAGCGCAATCTGAATTTGGTCCTGCAGACGCTGGAGCTGGAACCGCGGTGCGTGGTGTGCGTCAACCTGCTGGATG
>USMP01000007.1 GCA_900555795.1 uncultured Eubacteriales bacterium | reverse complement strand
CGGCAAGGCCTGCCGCGTCACCTTCAACGAGATCACCAAAAACGGCGTCACCCAGGGGATGGAGCATCCCCGCAAACTGGATATGGATCTGGTGAACGCCCAGCAGGCGCGCCGGGTGCTGGAGGACCATCTTCCGGACACGGCGGCGGAGGATGTGTGCCGGGTCATCCTGACCGGGGAGACTGGGGCGGAGGGAATCGACCTGGCCGCTCTGGAGACGGCCTTTGCCCCCCGGTTTTATGCCCTGCAACTGCGGGATGAGACCCGGGCGGCGGAGTGCATCTGGGCCAGGGCGGGGGAGGACAGCCTGCGGGGGCTGTTTCTCAGCCGGCTGCGGGAGCGCTATGACCAGGCCGGCGACGAGAAGGAGCGGCAGCGGGTGGAGCGGGCGGTCCGCTTTGGCCTGGCCGCTCTGGATGGCCGGGACCTTGGCTAGGAGACAGAAAAAGGAGAGACAGGAGCATGGACAAGAAAAAGATTCTTCTCATTGGCACCGGCGGCACCATTGCCTCGGAGATGGGGGACAGCGGCCTGACGCCGGAACTGACCAGCAGCCAGCTGCTGCGCTATATTCCGGATATTTCCGGTATCTGCCAGGTGGAATGCGAGCAGCTGTTCAGCCTGGACAGCACCAACCTCCAGCCCAAGCACTGGGTCCGCGTGGCGGAGGCCATCCGCGCCCGCTACGACGACTATGACGGATTTGTGGTCAGCCACGGCACCGACACCATGGCCTATACCGCCGCCGCTCTCAGCTACCTCGTACAGGACAGCCCCAAGCCCATCGTGCTCACCGGCGCCCAGAAGCCCATTGGCTTTGAGACCACGGACTCCAAGCAGAACCTGCGGGACGCCTTTGCCGTGGCCGCTTCGGATATGGCGGGGGTAGTGCTGGTGTTCAACGGAAAGGTGATCCTGGGCACCCGGGCCCGCAAGACCCGCAGCAAGAGTTTTGAGGCCTTTTCCAGCATCAATTATCCCTTTTTGGGCCTGGTGCGGGATGGACTGATTATCCGCTATATCCGGCCGGAGAGCCGGGAGAGGCCGGTGTTTTACCACCAGGTGGACAGCCGGGTGGCCCTTTTGAAGCTGATCCCCGGCACGGACTGCGGCGTGGTGGACTACCTGCTGGAGCGCAACGACGCCCTTATTATTGAGAGTTTCGGCGTGGGGGGCCTGCCCACCTACAGGGCCGGGGATTTCTACGAGGCGGTGAAGCGCGGCCTGGACGGGGGAAAGACGGTGGTGATGACCACCCAGGTGGAAAACGAGGGGAGCGACCTCTCCATCTATCACGTGGGCACCGCCATTAAGCGGAGTTTGCCGATCCTGGAGGCCTATGACATGACCACGGAGGCGGTGACGGCTAAGCTGATGTGGATTCTGGGCCAGACCCGGGACCGGGCGCAGGTGATGGAGCTGTTTTACAGGCCGGTGGCCTGTGATATCTTGGCGGGGAAATAGGGGAGAGCGCCCCGGCCCGCCGGAGGAAAAGGGATCGGCCCGGGGTGGCGGAAAAGAGGAGCGCCGCGAGAAATCTTTCGCGGCGCTCCTCTTTTCATGTGTTCATGTGTAATGCCCGGGCGGGCCTGTTACAGTTCCCAGGGCCGATCCTGCTGCGGTGGAACATCCCCGCCGCCGTAGACACTGCGCCCCAGCCGGCGCTGGGCGTCCTCAAAGTACGCCAGATCGCTGAGGGTCATGTAGGGGGTCAGCCAGATGGAGAGAATATCCAGCGTCAGCAGGGAGAGCAGCCCCCAGCCGATAAAGCTGAGGTCCAGCAGAAGGAGTTCGCCTTTGATGCCCCGGGTCTGCTGGCAGCTGAGGGCGATGGCCCCGCTGGCGGAGAGGGAGTTGTCAGTCAGCAGGTTGTAGTAGGCAAACCGGTAGCGATAGGCCGCCACAATGCCGGGGATCACGAAGAGGAGGGACCACAGGAAGATTTTCACGGACATGATGATCTGGCAGAGGATCAGTCTTCCCGCCACGGAGAAGCCGTCCAGCAGGGTGGAGTAGGGCATTTCCAGCCCCTGGCGCAGGCCCATGCAGTAGATGTAGTAGCCGGCGGAGAGGACGGTCATGATCAGGGAGACCAGAATGGATAGGAAGGTGGAGAGAGCGGTGGCCTGCGGAGAGGCGGCGGCCAGGGCCAGCATTTGGTCGTAGCTGCCGCTGGCAATGGCGGCATAGTAGCTGCGCAGATAGCTGTATGAGTAGAACAGGGAGCCGGATTCAATCAGATCCACCAGCCGGTCCAGCATGAAGCCGATGACCAGCAGCAGGGCCGTCATTACCAGGGGAGAGACCCGCCCGCCCCGGACAAGCCCTTTGGCTTCCGCCTTGATTTCAGCGCGATTTCTCATAAATCTGTCCTCCCAAAATAGAATTGAGATGATTTGTCACATATTTTCTTCTCCATCATAGCAGAAAGCGGCTGGGTTTGCAAGGCGGTAAAAACCATAATTCCGTTGAAAAATTAACGGGATATTCATTTATTGGCGTTCAAGCCCGTAGAAAAATTTGAAAAACAAGAAGTTTTTCTGGACACGTAAGCGGATAAGGAGTATGATACAACTTGTAGATTATAAGGGTTAGCGGCCTGAGGAAGAAAAACAACGAGGTGAAGATAGTATGGCACAGTCTTTTTTTGGCGGCATCCATCCCATTGACAAGAAAGCCGCCACCAACAAGAAGCCGATTGAAAAGCTTCCGCCTCCCGCTCACGTGGTTCTGCCCATGTCCATGCACATTGGCGCCCCCTGCAAGCCCTGCGTGGCGGTAGGGGACTATGTGACGGTGGGGCAGAAGGTGGGGGAGGCAACGGCATTTGTGTCCGCCCCTATCCATGCCAGCGTGTCTGGAAAGGTGGTGGCGGTGGAGCCGCGGCCCCATTTCAGCGGCGTCAGCGTCATGAGCGTGGTCATTGAGAACGACTTCAATGATACCCCCTGCCCCGATATCCACCCGGTGGAGAAGCCGGGAGATCTGACCGGGGAGCAGCTGGCGGAACTGGTGAAGAACGCCGGCATCGTCGGCATGGGCGGCGCGACCTTCCCCACCCATGTGAAGATCAGTTCCTGCCTTGGCAAGGTGGACACGGTTATCATCAACGCCTCCGAGTGTGAGCCCTATATCACCAGTGACCACCGGTTTTTGCTGGAGCGTCCGGAGCAGGTCATCGGGGGGGCCAAAATCCTGGCCCGCATCTTTGGCGTGGACCGGGTCCATATCGGCATTGAGGACAATAAGCGCAACGCCGCCGAACTGCTGCGGCTGAAGATTGAGGAGGAGAAGGCCCCGGTGGTGGTGGATCTGATGCACACCCGCTACCCGCAGGGGGCGGAAAAGCAGCTGTGCCAGGCCATTACCGGCCGCCAGGTGCCCCCTGGCGCCCTGCCTGCGGCCATCGGCTGCGCTGTATTCAACACTGTGACCACCGCCGCCATCTACCGGGCGGTGTATACCGGCGCGCCGGTGACAGAGCGGGTGGTGACGGTATCCGGCTCCGGCGTCAACGAGCCGAAAAATCTGGAGTGCCCCATCGGCACGCCCATCAGCCATCTGCTGGACGCCTGCGGCGGCGTGAAGCGCAGTACCTTCAAGATTTTGATGGGCGGCCCCATGATGGGCCACGCCCAGTACGATATGGACGCCCCCATCGGCAAGGGCACCAACGCCATCCTGGCCTTCTGTGAGGACGAGGAGAAGACCATTGAACACCCGGCCTGCATCCGCTGCGGCAAGTGTGTGAGCGTCTGCCCCATGCACCTGATGCCCGTATTTATGTATCAGTATGAGCGGGCGGGGAAGCTGCAGGAACTGGAGAGCGCCAATGTGCTGGACTGCATGGAGTGCGGCGCCTGCACCTACATCTGTCCCGGCCGGCTCCACCTGGTGCAGACCTTCCGGGCGGGCAAACAAAAGATCAACAACGCCCGGGCCGCCGCCAAGGCCGCGGCTGAGGCGGCCGCCAAGGCGGCGGAAGAGAAGAAGGAGGCCTAAGCATGGACTATAAAGAATTAAACCTCATCGGGTCCTCCTCCCCCCATATCCGCACCAAGGCCGGCACCGGCCACATTATGGGGGAGGTGCTGCTGGCCCTGCTGCCCGCCCTGTGCTTTTCCGTGTACAACTTTGGCTGGCGGGCGCTGGCGCTGACGGCGGTGTCCGTGGCGGGCTGCTGCGCCTTTGAGTGGCTGTACCGGGCCCTGCTGGGGAAGGACAACACGGTGGGCGACCTGAGCGCCGCTGTCACCGGGCTGCTGATCGCCTTTGTCTGCCCTGTCACCGTGCCCTACTGGGTGGTGCTGATCGGCGACTTTTTTGCCATCGTCATTGTGAAGCAGCTTTTTGGCGGCATCGGCAAGAACTTCCTGAACCCCGCTCTGGCCGCCCGGGCCTTTATGCTCTCCTGGGCGGGAGAGATGAGCACCTTCGTGGTCCCGTCGGTGTTCCAGAAGGGCACCGCTCCCCTCTGGGGCGCCATGGATGTGGTGACGGGCCCCACTCCCATGGCCTTTTTGGCGGAGAACAAGCTGGGTGAATTGGAGCAGTACTACGATCTGGGCGATATGCTGGTGGGCTTCATCGGCGGCTCCGTAGGCGAGGTCAGCGCCCTGCTGCTGGCGCTGGGGGGCGCGTACCTCGTGTTCCGCAAGATTATCACCTGGTACATACCGGTCAGCTATATCGGCACGGTGGCCCTGCTGACCTTCCTCTTCCCCCGGGGCAACGACCCCATGACCTGGATGCTGTACAATGTACTGGGCGGCGGATTGATGCTGGGGGCCTTTTTCATGGCCACGGATTACGTCACCTCCCCCGTCAGCCGCAAGGGCCAGGCGATTTTCGGTGTTGGCTGCGGCCTTGTCACCGTGTTTATCCGGTACTTCGGCGCCTATAACGAGGGCGTGTGCTATGCCATCCTGGTTATGAATCTGACGGTGTGGCTCATTGACAGGAGCGTAAAGCCCGCCCGTTTCGGCGTGGCCAAGGTACCCAAGCCCAAGAAAAAGGAGGCCCAGGAGAAATGAGCAAGGAGACAACGACGGCCGCCGCGAAGCCCCGCCTGAAGCTGGACGGCCGGTTTATTGGCAAGCTGACGGGCACCCTGCTGGGTATTTGCCTGGTGGTGGCGCTGCTGCTGGGCGTGGTAAACAGCGCCACGGAGCCCATTATCACCCAGATGAAGGCGGAAAAGACCGCTCAGGCCATGGGTCAGGTCCTTGCCGCCGACGGGTATGAGCCCCTGGAGACGGTTCAGGAGGGTGTCACCGCCCTCTATGCCGCCGTCACCGGCGGAGAGCGGGTGGGCTACGTGGCGGAGGTTACGTCCAGCGGCTTCGGCGGGGCCATCAGCATGGTGGTGGGCGTCGACATGAGCGGCACCGTCACCGGCGTGGCCGTCACCAGCGCTGCCGAGACGCCCAATGTGGGCAGCAAGGTGGTGGGGGACCAGTCCGTGCTGGACCGTTTTATTGGCATGTCCCGGGACGGCGGGGAGATCACCGTGAACAGCGGCTCCAACCGCTTTGACGGCGTCTCCGGCGCCACAGTCAGTTCCAGGGCCGTTGCCGCCGGCGTGAACACGGCGCTGGCCGCGGCCGCGGCGGCGAAATAAAGGAGGGGGAAATCGTATGAACTTTGGAAAACAGCTGAAGGAGGGCCTGCTGACCCAGAACCCGGTGCTGGTGCAGCTTTTGGGCATGTGCTCCACTCTGGCCATCACCACCTCTATTGCCAACGGCCTGGGCATGGGCGTCAGCGTTATGATCATTCTCACCTGCTCCAACATTGTCATCGCCCTGCTGCGTAAGATCATTCCCGACCAGATCCGCATCGCGGCCTACATTGTGGTTATCGCGGGCTTTGTTACCATGGTGGATCTGCTACTGCAGGCGTATCTGCCGGACATCGCGGAGAGCCTGGGCGTGTTCATCCCCCTGATCGTGGTCAACTGCATTATCCTGGCCCGGGCGGAGTCCTTTGCCAGCAAGAATGGGGTGCTGCCCTCCGCGGTGGATGGTATCTGCCAGGGCATCGGCTACACCCTGGTGCTGCTGGTGATGAGCGCCATCCGTGAGCTGCTGGGCAGCGGTACCCTGGCGGGCAACCGCATCTTTCCCGCGGAGTACGGCGCGCTGATGATGGTCCTGCCGGTGGGCGGCTTTTTGACCCTGGGCTGCCTTATTGCCCTGATGCAGTGGGCCCAGGACAAGGCCAAGGGAGGTAAGTAAGGATGGATATCACAAAACTGCTTGCGATCTCGCTGGGAGCGATTCTGGTCAACAACTTTATCCTGGTGCAGTTTTTGGGCATCTGCCCCTTTATGGGCGTCAGCAAGAAGATGGACACCGCGGTGGGCATGGGCTTTGCCGTCATCTTCGTTATGGGGCTGGCCTCCGCCCTGTGCTACCCGGTGAATGTGCTGCTGATAAACCTGGGCCTGGAGTACATGCGGACGGTGGCCTTTATTCTGGTCATCGCCGCCCTGGTCCAGTTTGTGGAGATGTTTCTGAAAAAGGCCATGCCCGCCCTCTACGAGGCTCTGGGCGTGTACCTGCCCCTCATCACCACCAACTGCGCCGTGCTGGGCGTGGTGCTGCTGAACGTACAGGAGAACTATAATTTCATTGAGTCCGTGGTCTACGGCATCACCGGCGGTGTGGGCTTCCTGCTGGCCATCGTGCTGTTTTCCAGCATCCGGGAGAGGCTGGAGTTCTCCGAGCCCCCCAAGGCCTTCCGGGGCTTTCCCATCGCGCTGATCACGGCGGGGCTCATGGCCCTCAGCTTTATGGGCTTCAGCGGCCTACAGGTCTGGTAAGGAGGTAGGAGAATGAATATCTTATATGCGGTTCTCACCCTGGGCATCCTGGGCGGTGTGTTCGGCCTGGTGCTGTCCGTGGCCTCCAAGGTGTTTGAGGTGAAGACCGACCCCCGGCTGGCGGAGATTCTGGACGCCCTGCCCGGAGCCAACTGCGGCGGCTGCGGCTACCCCGGCTGTGCCGGCTGTGCGGCGGCCATCCTGGCGGGAAAGGCTCCCGTCAACGCCTGCCCTGGCAACAGCGGGGAGAAAACCGCCCGCATTGCCGCCGTCATGGGCGTGGAGGTCCAGACGGTGGAGCGCCGGGTGGCCTTTGTCCGCTGCGCCGGCGGAGACCGGGCAGGCCATAAGTTTGAAAAGTATGTGGGCCTCGGCGACTGCGTGGCGGCCATGAAGGTGGCCGGCAACGGCCCCCTGGACTGTGCCTTCGGCTGCCTGGGCCTGGGCACGTGCGTGCAGGCCTGTAAGTTTGATGCCATTCACATCAACAGCCACGGTGTGGCCGAGGTGGATGCGGATAAGTGCACCCACTGCATGCAGTGTGCCGCCGCCTGCCCCCGGAAGGTCATTACCGACGTGCCCTACGCCGCCGACATCGTGGTGCCCTGCGCCAACAGGGACAAGGGCGCTGTGGCCCGGGCCAACTGCGCGGTCAGCTGTATTGGCTGCAAGCTGTGTGAGAAGAACTGCCCCACCGGCGCCATCACGGTGACGGACAACCTGGCGGTGATCGACTACAGCAAGTGCACCTCCTGCGGCGCCTGCGTGGCCAAGTGCCCCAGAAAGCTGATTGTGGACATCCACGCCAACGGCAAGGTGACGCCGGTGGCCGTGGGCCAATAGCGGAAACACAGGAGGCGGACGCCGGGTATGCTGGCGTCCGCCTCTTTGCAATTCTAGAGGGAATGGGCCGCCGCATCGTAGGACGCGGTCACAGACTGGTACAGGGCCTCGGCGGAGCGGCCAAAGGCCTCCGCCGAATAGCGCTCCGCAGAGAGGGCGGCCTCCCGCCCCATCCGCTGGCGCAGGTCCCTGTCACCGCAGAAGCGGTGCAGGTGCGCCAGGAAGGTGTCGCCGTCCTCGTACTGCCAGCCGTTAACACCATCCTCAATGACCCCCTCCACACAGGGGTCCTTCCGGCAGAGAACCGGCGTACCGGCGGCCAGAGCCTCAAAGTAGGTCAGCCCCTGGGTCTCGCTGGTGGAGGCGGTGACAAACAGATCCCCCAGCTGGTAGTAGTCCCGCACGGTGTCATGGGGCACCATGCCGATAAAAGTCAGCGGCAGTTCCAGGCGCCGGGCATGCTCCAGCAGTTCCTCACGGTAGGGCCCGTCCCCCACCACCAGCAGCGCCGTGTCCTCCCGGCGGGCCTGGGCCAGCAGTTCCAGCAGCTGATCCAGATTTTTCTCCTTGGCCAGCCGCCCCAGATAGAGCAGGACGGTGGCGTCAGGGGCGATCCCCAGCTGCCGTCGCAGCGCCGCCAGACGCGCCTCATCCCGCTGGCCCCGGTAGGCGCTGAGATCCACCCCGGTGGGGATCACCTCGATGCGGCAGGCCACCCCGTATTCCTCCAGCAGGCCCTTGACCTTGGCGGTGGGGGCCACAATGCAGGCGGTGCGCAGGCAGATCCACCGGGAGAAGGCTGCCACCGCCCGCTTGCCCAGCCGCCGGCTGGGGGAAAAATAGTGGGTGTAGTCCTCATAAACCGTGTGGTAGGTGTGGACAATGGGGACCCCCAGGCGGACAGAGAGCAGGTAGGCGATGCGGAAGGAACTGAACTCACACTGGGAGTGGATGACGTCGGGGGCCCAGTCCATCAGTTCCCGCAGCATCCGCTTAATGCGCTTGACCCGCACCCGGGCCCCGGGGTATATCCGGTTGGCGCTGACGGAGCCCATGTAGTAGACATTCCCCTCCTGATGGGAGCGGAGGCTCTGGGACAGGGTGACAACGCGCACATCGTGACCCAGAACTTCCAGTTCCCTCTGGAGCATCCGCACAGAGGTGACGACCCCGTTGATAATGGGGCTGTACCAATCAGTGGTAATCAGGATTTTCATGGCTACAATCCTTTCTTGCCGCCCTGCCGGGCGGAAAAGGGCGGCGCTGACGGAGACAGGCGCCGCCTTCTTCCTGAATTATACGGGAATTTGTTGAAATAGGCAAGCCCCATGACCATCCGGCCGCCCCAAAATCCTCCTGTATCGGCTGCATTTGAAATTTACAATTTGTTCAAAGAGAAAGGGGGAAATCGTGTTGACATTGGACGGCAATGGTGATACACTGCCTTTAGCACTCGAGGGAAAGGAGTGCTAAAGGAGCGTGCGTATGGAACTGACCGCCCGGAAAAAGGAAATACTGAAGGTGGTCACGGAGCGCTACATTGACGCGGCGGAGCCGGTGAGTTCCAAGTATATCGCCCAGGCCATGGGCGGCCATATCAGTTCGGCCACCATCCGCAATGAACTGGCGGACCTGGTGGAACTGGGCTATCTGGAGCAGCCCCACACCTCGGCGGGCCGGATACCGTCCCCCAAGGGCTACCGGCTGTACGTGAACGAACTGATGGAGCGCAAGGGAGTGTCCCAGCAGGAGGCGGAGGAGATCAATTCCGCCCTGCGGGGCAAGATGCGGGAACTGGACACGGTTATCGCCCAGGCGGGCCAGATGGTGTCCTCCATCGTCAACTACCACGCCTATGCGGTGGCCGCCGGCAAAAGCAGCGTCACCGTCCGGCGCTACGATCTGCTGCCGGTGGACGACCGCAGCTTTATCGCCGTGGTGATGACCGACGACAGCCGTGTCAAAAGCCAGGTGCTTCGCACGGACCTCCCACTCCAGGCCGAGCAGCTGCCGGCGCTGGCAAATCTGCTGAACACCCACTTTACCGGCCTGTGCGCCGGCCAGCTGGGGGAGAAGCTGATGGCTCTGGCGGGCCAGCTGAGCGCGGAACTGTTTATGCCCCTGTCCCTCACCATTGAATATGCCACCGCGGTCATTGACCGCAGCAGCCAGAACCAGGTGTTTACCACTGGACAGACCCAGATTCTCAAGCAGCCGGAATTTCAGGATCTGTCCAAGGCCAACGAATTGATGAGCCTTTTGACGGATCAGAAGGATAATCTGCCGGTTTTGGACGAAAATACGCCTATGAAGATCCTGATTGGGCCGGAGAATGTGAACGAGGCCCTGCGGGACGCCAGCGTGGTGGTGGCCAGCTATGATATTGGAGACAATATGCGGGGCCTCATCGGCGTGGTGGGTCCCACCCGGATGGATTACGCTGCTGTGGCGGCCCGGCTCAGCTACTTTGCGGAGAGCCTGACCAAAATGTTCGGAAAAAATAATCAGTTACCCCCTAAGGAGGACGATACACCGTGAGTAAAAAGGAGAACCCGGCGCCCCAGCAGGAGCCGGCGAAGAATCAGAATCCCACCGCCGGACAGCCGGAGGAAGTGACGGAGGAGTACCGCCAGGAGACGGAGGAGACCTTCACCGTCACCCGGGAGCAGATGGAGAAGATGGAGGGCTTGGCGGGGGATCTGGCCAAACTCAACGACCAGCACCTGCGCCTGGCGGCGGAGTACGACAACTACCGCAAGCGTACCACCCGGGAGAAGGAGACCATCTACCAGGATGCCAAGCTGGACACCATCGCCAAATTCCTGGAGGTCTACGACAATCTGGAGCGGGCCGTGACCCAGGCGGGAGATGACGATAACGTCCACAAAAAGGGTATGGAGATGATCTTTGTCCAGCTGAAGACGGTGCTGGAGAAGCTGGGTGTCGCCATTGAGGACCCCCAGGGCCAGCCCTTTGATCCGGAAAAGCACAACGCCGTCATGCACGTGGACGATGATACGCTGGGGGAGGGCGTTGTGGCCCAGGTGTTCCAGAAGGGCTTCCTTCTGGGGGACAGAGTCATCCGCTTTGCCACCGTTCAGGTAGCGAACTGAGATACATTTCACTTGTAAAAAATTTATTTTCTGTATATAGGAGGACAAGATTATGTCTAAAGTTATCGGTATCGATTTGGGTACAACCAATTCCTGCGTGGCTGTGATGGAGGGCGGCGAGTCCGTCGTCATCGCCAACGCCGAGGGCAACCGCACCACGCCGTCCGTGGTGGCTTTTTCCAAGACCGGTGAGCGGATGGTGGGCCAGGTGGCGAAGCGCCAGGCGATTACCAACCCCGACCGGACCATCGCGTCCATCAAGCGTGAGATGGGCACCGACCACCGCGTGACCATCGACGGGAAGAGTTATACGCCCCAGGAGATCAGTGCCATGATCCTGCAGAAGCTGAAGGCGGACGCGGAGGGCTATCTGGGCCAGAGTGTCACAGAGGCGGTGATCACTGTCCCTGCCTACTTCACTGACGCCCAGCGTCAGGCCACCAAGGACGCCGGTAAGATTGCCGGCCTGGAGGTCAAGCGGATCATCAACGAGCCCACCGCCGCGGCTCTGGCCTACGGCCTGGACAAGGAGACAGACCAGAAGATCATGGTCTACGATCTGGGCGGCGGTACCTTCGATGTGTCTGTGCTGGAGATCGGTGACGGCGTGATCGAGGTGCTGGCCACCGCCGGCAACAACCGCCTGGGCGGCGATGACTTCGACGAGTGCGTCATGAAGTACCTGGTGAGTGAGTTTAAAAAGGCCGAGGGCATTGACCTCAGCAGCGACAAGGTGGCCATGCAGCGGCTGAAGGAGGCGGCGGAGAAGGCCAAGATTGAGCTCTCCGGCGTTACCAGCAGCACCATCAATCTGCCCTATATCACCGCCGACGCCACCGGCCCGAAGCATCTGGACGTGACCCTCACCCGGGCTAAGTTCAACGAACTGACCGCCCATCTGGTGGAGGCCACCATGGGCCCTGTGCGTCAGGCCATGAGCGACGCCGGCCTTAGCGGCAGCGACATCTCCAAGGTGCTGCTGGTGGGCGGCTCCAGCCGTATCCCCGCCGTGCAGGAGATGGTCAAAAAGCTCACCGGCAAAGAGGGCTTCAAGGGCATCAACCCCGACGAGTGCGTGGCCATCGGCGCCGCTATCCAGGCCGGCGTGCTGGGCGGCGAGGTGGAAGGCTTGCTGCTGCTGGATGTTACGCCCCTTTCTTTGGGCGTGGAGACCATGGGCGGCGTGATGACCAAGATCATCGAGAGAAACACCACCATCCCCACCAAGAAGAGCCAGATCTTCTCCACCGCCGTGGACAACCAGACCTCCGTTGAGGTCCACGTGCTCCAGGGCGAGCGTGAGATGGCCCAGTACAACAAGACCCTGGGCCGCTTCAACCTGGACGGCATCGCCCCCGCCCGCCGCGGCGTGCCTCAGATCGAGGTCACCTTCGACATCGACGCCAACGGCATCGTCAACGTATCCGCCAAGGATCTGGGCACCGGCAAGGAGCAGCACATCACCATCACCTCCTCCACCAACATGTCCAAGGAGGACATTGACAAGGCCGTCAAGGAGGCCGAGCAGTTTGCCGCCGAGGACGCCAAGAAGAAGGAAGAGATCGACGTCCGCAATCAGGCCGACCAGGTGATCTACCAGACCGAAAAGGCTCTGGAGGACGCCAAGGACAAGATCGACGCCGGCGACAAGGCCACGGTGGAGGCTGCGCTGACCAAGCTGAAGGACGCCATGAAGGGCACCGACGTGGAGGCCATCCGCCGCGCGGAAAACCGCGACGCCTTTGAAAAGGTGATGGAATCGCTGGGCATTCCCCAGCCCAACGGCGAGGCCGTGACGGATATCGAGGCCGGCGTTCGCGTGGCCGAGCGCATCGGCTATCCGGTGCTGGTGCGTCCGAGCTACGTGCTGGGCGGCCGCGCCATGCAGATCGTTTCGAACGAGGAGCGCCTGCGCCACTACCTGCAGACGGCCGTCGAGGTCAACGAGGATTCGCCGGTGCTGGTCGACCGCTATATCATGGGCAAGGAGCTGGAGGTGGACGCCATCTGCGACGGCAAGGAGGTCTTCATCCCCGGCATCATGGAGCATGTCGAGCATACGGGTATCCACTCGGGCGACTCGATCAGCGTCTATCCGACCTTCAGCGTGAGCCAGAAGGCCAAGGACAAGATCATCGGCTATACGGTCAAACTCGGCCTGAGGATCGGCATCGTCGGCCTCTATAACATCCAGTTCATCCTCGACGAAAACGACGAGGTCTATGTCATCGAGGTCAACCCGCGTTCGTCGCGTACCGTGCCGTTCCTTTCCAAGTCGACGGGCGTGCCCATGGCGCACATCGCCACGCAGGTCATCCTGGGCAAGACGCTCCGCGAGCTGGGCATCACCGAAGTCTACGGCAAGGAGAAGAAACGCTGGTACGTCAAGGCCCCGGCCTTCTCGTTCGCCAAGATCCGGGGCATGGAGTCCTACCTCTCGCCCGAGATGAAATCCACGGGCGAGGCGATCGGATACGACAACAAGCTCACCCGGGCGCTCTACAAGGCGCTCCAGTCGTCGGGTATGACCGTCGCCAACTACGGTACGATCTTCCTCACGATCGCCGACAAGGACAAGCAGGATGCGCTGCCGCTGGTACGGCGCTTTTATGACCTGGGTTTCAATATCGAGGCGACGAAGGGCACGGCGGAATTCCTGCGTCAGCATGGTATTCGCACCCGTACGCGCCGCAAGTTGAGCGAAGGCAGTACGGAGATCATCGACTCGCTGCGCCAGGGCCATGTGAGCTATGTCATCAATACGATCGACATCAACCAGCACAACACGCGCCTCGACGGTTACGAAATACGCCGCACGGCCGTCGAGAACAACGTGACGGTCTTCACGGCGCTGGAGACGGTGAAGGTGCTGCTGGATGTGCTGGAGGAGATCACGCTGCGCGTTTCGACTATTGATTCGAAATAAAATTCCGACAAGACGCCGGAGCCGTCAACGGAATGCGGACTAAAAGCGCGAGAAACGGGGCCGGTTTGCTTGCAAACCCGCGA
>USMP01000006.1 GCA_900555795.1 uncultured Eubacteriales bacterium | reverse complement strand
CCGCCAAGATGGAAGGAACATTAAAGCTCCACCCAAGCTTTGGGAACTCCACCACTGTGAAGTCATGCATTGTAAGCTCTCCTTTGCGTGATCGTTCTTTTATTTTAACGGGATTCTGTTTCTAAATTATAAACGTTTTCCTACAAATAAGAAACTATTTTTCTATGTAAAGCCGCCTGAGCGGCCTTGTTATGCGCCTGAGCATTCCTTTCTTACTCCCGGCCGTGGAATTGTGCAGTTTTAGCAAAGTGAAAATTGTGGGCAGACACGATGCTTGAAAAGCACAAAACACAGTTTGAAAAGGAATTCAAGCTTTTACAACAGACAGTGCACTGTATTCTCTTTGGAGCGTCGTTTCCAGCCGCTGTGCGATTTCATCGAGCGTGATTTCCCGCAGCAGCTCCGCCTCGTCAAACAGCCCTCCGCTGCGGAATTCAGCTGAAATCATCTCATTGGCAAGCTCATCAATATCATTAAACGCCATCACAACGCGCCCATAGAGCTTGCGGCGCGCGCGTTCAAACGACGCCTTGTCCAGCCCTTCGCGGCGCGCCCGCTCAATTTCCGCATGGATCTCCTGCGCGACCTTCTGTGGGTCCTTCGACTCACCGGAGAACAAAACGCTCGCATAGCCGTAGCCGTGGAAATACTCCGCGCCGAACTGCGTGTTGATGAGCCCCTCGTCAAACAACCTGCGATAAAGCGGGGAGGTATTTCCCGCCAGCATTTCAAGCAAAACATTCGTTTGAAGCTGTTCGCGCAAGGGGCGCTCCGGCGTTTCCTTAAAGCCAAGCATGAAAAGCGGCGCGCCCACATCAAGCGTTTGCTCGATAAAGGGCTGCACGGGCTTTGCCGGCTCATCCGGGAAATTGCGCTCAATGGAGAGAGCATCCGCAGGTTTCAGCAGCCGGTCCGCCACTTCGAGCACCTCGTTCACCGTCACATTGCCAGCAACGGCAAGCGCCATATTGTGGAGGTTATAAAATATGCGGTAGCAGCGGTAGAGAAGATCCGCCGTAATATGCGAAATAGAATCGATCGTTCCCGCGATGTCGATACGCACGGGGTGCACCTTGTAGAGCGCCCTGAGGCAGTTGAACATCACCTGCCAGTTCGGCTCATCTTGATACATTCGGATTTCCTGCCCGATGATGCCCTGCTCCTTCTGCACGGTCTGTTCCGTAAAATAAGGCGACTGCACAAAATCCAGCAAAATCTCCAGCGACGCCTTAAAATTACCCGCGCAGGAGAAAAGATAGCAGGTGCGCTCAAACGACGTATACGCATTGGCGGACGCGCCTGTTTTTGCATAGCGGGCAAAGGCGTCCAGATCCTCGCTTTCAAAGAGCTTGTGCTCCAAAAAATGCGCGATGCCCTCTGGCACCTCTGTAAAATCCGCCTCGTCGCTGCGCTTGAAGCGTGTGTCGATCGAGCCGTATTTCGTGCCAAACAACGCATAGGCGGAGGAATAGCCCGCAGCCTCCAGCCGGTGCTTGAGGTAGTTGGCATTGAGCACCGCGCCCTCGGCGGCCTGGCGCACCCCGGTATTGCCCAGGGTGAGCAGGTAGGCCAGCGCCCGCACCACCACCAGGAAATTGGCGTGGAAGGCGCGCACCTGGCCGATGGACTGCGCCCCGCCGCCGCCGCCCAGCGCGGAGCCGGGCAGATAGGGCGCCAGAAGCGCCTTGCAGCCCACCGCGCCGCTGCCGGGGCCGCCGCCGCCGTGGGGCGTGGCGAAGGTCTTGTGCAGATTGAGATGGATGCAGTCAAAGCCCATGTCTCCGGGGCGGACCACACCCATAACGGCGTTGAGGTTGGCCCCGTCGTAGTAGCAGAGGCCACCAGCCTCGTGAACTAGGCGGGTGATCTCCAGAATGTTGGGATCAAAAATACCCACGGTGTTGGGGTTGGTCAGCATCAGCCCTGCGGTGTCCTCCCCCAGGGCGGAGCGCAGCGCGTCCAGGTCCACGCAGCCGTCGGGGGCGGAGGCGATATTCACCACCTCGTAGCCGCACATGGCGGCAGTGGCGGGATTGGTGCCGTGGGCGGAGTCGGGAACAATAATCTTGGTGCGTTTCCGGTCGCCCCGGTGATCGTGGTACTGCTTTATGAGTAGCACCCCGGTAAACTCCCCGTGAGCCCCGGCAGCGGGCTGGAAGGTCATATCGTCCATGCCGGTGATCTCACAGAAGTACCGCCGGGCGGTATCCAGCACCTCCCGGCAGCCCTCCGCCGCGCCGGCGGGAGCCAGCGGGTGGACGCCGGTGAAGCCTGGCAGCGCGGCCAGTTCCTCATCCACCCGGGGGTTGTACTTCATGGTGCAGGAGCCCAGGGGGTAAAAGCCGCAGTTCACGCCGTGGACGTGCTGATTTAACTGGGTATAGTGGCGGGACAGATCCGTCTCGCTCACCTCCGGCAGCCGGGGGGCGTTGGAGCGGGCCAGATCCCGGGGCAGTTCCACCGTCTCCACATCGCAGGGCGGCAGGAGGCTCATGGCGCGGCCGGGGACGCTCTTTTCAAAGATCAGCTTCATTTCGCCAGCACCTCCTTCACAATCTCCGCGGCCCGGTCCAGTTCCGTCCGGGCCACCTTCTCCGTGGCACACCAGAGCACACCGCCGTCCGCCAAGGGGAGGCCGCCCAGGATGCCCGCCTCCTCCAGCGCCGCCAGCGCCGTATCAGCCCGGGGCAGTTCCGTGACAAACTCCTGGAAGAAATTCCCCTCATGGCGCAGCTTGACGCCGGGAATAGCGCAGAGTTTTTTCGCCAGGTAGTGGGCCTTGGCCATGGACTGGCGGGCAGCCTCGGCCATGCCGGCGGGACCCATGGCGGACATGTATACGGCGGCGGTCAGGGCGCAGAGGGCCTGGTTGGAGCAGATGTTGCTGCTGGCCTTCTCCCTGCGGATATGCTGCTCCCGGGCCTGGAGAGAGAGGACAAAGGCCCGCTCCCCGCGGCTGTCCACCGTCTCCCCCACGATGCGGCCGGGAAGGCGGCGCATGTGCTTGGCGGTGGTGGCCATGTAGCCCAGATAGGGGCCGCCGAAGCCCAGGGGCATGCCCAGACTCTGGCCCTCTCCCACCGCCACATCCGCTCCGCAGTCCCGGGGCGTCTTCATAATGGCCAGGGCGATGGGATCGCAGCCCATGACGTACATGGCGCCGGCGGCGTGAACCAACTCCCCGGCGGCCTGGGCGTCCTCAAAGAGGCCGAAGAAATTGGGCTGCTGGAGGTAGAAGGAGGCCACATCGGCGGTCAGTAGTTCCCGTAGAGCGTCCAGGTCCGTCCTGCCATCCCGCACCGGCACGATGCGCAACTCATCCCCGGTGCCGTAGCAGTAGGTGCGGATGGTACGGATAGTATCCGGGTGAGCGGCGGCGGAAACCAGCGTCACGCGGCGTTTCCGGTCCCGGCACATGGCGGCGGCCTCGGCGGCGGCGGTGGCCCCGTCGTAGACGGAGGCGTTGGACACGTCCATCCCTGTCAGTTCGCAGATCATGGTCTGATATTCAAAAATGGACTGAAGGATGCCCTGGCTCATCTCCGCCTGGTAGGGGGTGTAGGCGGTGAGAAACTCCTCCTTGGCGGGGATATACTTGACAATACTGGGGATGTAGTGGTCATAGGCCCCAGCGCCCCGGAGGACGGTGTCAAACACCCGGTTTTTCGCCGCCATGGCGCTGACCGCCCTGCTCACCTCCAGTTCGCTCATGCCGGCGGGCAGATCCAGAGGCCGATCCAGATACACGCTCTCAGGGACGTCCCGGTACAGTTCCCGGAAACCGCCCATGCCGATGGCCGCCAGCATCTCCTGCCGCTGGGCCAGGGTGGAGGGAATGTAGCTTCCCATGCTCAGCCCTCCTCGGCGCAGAAAGCCTCATAGTCGGCGGCGTCCAGCAGTTCCTCCGTGGCGGTGACGCTCTCCACTTTGATGATCCAGGCCCCGTAGGGGTCGCTGTTCAGGTTCTCAGGGGAGTCGACCAGGTCCTCGTTGACGGCGCAGATCACGCCGGTGACGGGACACACCAGGTCAGATACAGCCTTCACGGACTCCACATCGCCAAAGGGCTCGCCGGCGGTAACGCTGTCCCCCTCGGCGGGGAGATTGACGAACACCACATCGCCCAGGGAGTCCCCGGCGGTGACAGGGTCCCCCTCCTGGGGCAGGTTGATGAACACCACGTCCCCCAGGGCGTCCTGGGCGAAATCCGTGATGCCGATCACCATCACGCCGTCCTCCTCCTTCACCCACTCGTGGGACTTGGAATACTTCAACGCAGCAGGATAGTTCATGGTGATACCTCCACTTTATTATTGTATATTTTAGATTGGGGAATTGCCTGTCGGTTGCTGGAGCAGCGGGGATCAGAGTCCGATTTGGGCAGCAAAGCGGTCCAGGGCCTCGCCCATCTCCGCGTCGCTGAAGCAGTAGCGCATCTCTGTGTGGGCGGAACGCAGCTTCTCCACATCGCCGGACACATCTCTGCCTCTGAGGATGCAGTCCGCCATCAGTTCCGCCAGCCTCTCAAAGTCCTCCTTGCCGAAGCCGAAGCGGGTCATCTCGCTGACGCCCATGCGCAGCGCGCCGGAGGCGGTAAAGCCCTCCTCCTCGGGGGTAGCCTGGTAGTTGACGATGATATTGTTCTCCTCCAACTGCTCCGCCACCTGGGGACCGGCGCCGTAGCCCACGGAGACGATCACCTGGTGGGTCTCGGTGTAATCAATCGCGCTGTCTCCGGCCACATCCAGGCCCTGGGCCTTCAGGCTTTTGGCGAAGTGCTTGGCGTTCTCCACAATATTTTTCTGGTACGCGTCCTTAAACTGATTCATCTCATAGGCGGCCATCAGCAGCCCCAACTGGGTACCCAGGTGGTGGTTGGAGACACTGCCGGGGAACGCCCGGGACTCAATGGTCTCCCACAGGCCGTACTTCAGTTCATCCTTCCGGTAGTTCACGCCGATCACGCCCCGCTGGGGACCAAAGAACGTCTTGTGGGTGGAGCCGGTGACGATCTCCGCCCCCTCCTCAAAGGGCTTCTGGAAGTAGTCCCCCACCAGGCCCAGCACATGGGCCATGTCGTACATGATGGTTGTGGGGATCTTCTCCTCGTCCACAAAGCGGCGGATGGCGGCCACAGGCTCCCTGTGGAGCACCATGCTCTTGCCGAAGATGATGAGTTCGGGCCGGTACTTCTCGATAACCTTCTTGGTCTCCTCCACGTCGATCTTATAGATATTGTCCCTGCAGACGGGGAAATTTACAATGGCGTGGCGTTCGGTGACGGGGTCAATGGCAATGTAGTCGTGGAGCGCGCCCATGGGCTGGGCGGACAGATGGCCGCCCTTGATAATGTGGTTATTGAGGACATAGCCCAGGCGCTTCATGTCATGCTTGCGGTCCAAGCGGTTTTTCCAGTCCATAAGGGCGGAAAACACCGCCATATTGCTCATCTGGCCGCTGACCACCCGGGTCTCCACCTCGGCACAGCCAAAATAGGCCCGCATCTGCTCCACCAGCAGCTGCTCCACCTGGTCGATAAACTTGGTGCCCTGATAGTAGAAAATGTCCTGGTCATAGAAGGATTTCACCTTCTTGTGCTCGGCGTAGCGGAAGGCGGGGTCGGAGGCACACAGCAGCTGGACGGCGCGGCTGGCGCTGTTTTCCGAGGGGATCAGGTTCACGCACCGCTTCTGACGCCAGATGTGGTTCTCCGTGGCCTTCCGGACCAGTTCCAGGGCCTTGGGAGCCCGGTCACCCCCCTCCGGAGCGGCGGCAGCCGCATCACTCTGGTAGAGGATGGGCCTGGCAAAGGGAGGCGCATCCACCCGCATGTGGTAGGGCGGAATCACAGCCCGCAGCCGCCGGCCCCGGACATCCACCTCCACCACGTCGTCCTCCAGGGTATCGCTGGAGAGGTAGGCAAGACCGATGGCCCGCTTGGCGGTGTCGTCCAGAATCCTGGTGGCCAGGCCCTCCCCCTCGTGGCGGTAGTAGGGCACCATGGTACCGCTGGTGACAAAGCCGATGGGTGTATCCCCCCGGTACACCGGCATCCCGGCCCGCATCACCCCCCGGTCCAGCAGGGTAATGGGCATGATCCGACGGGGCAGGGGGGCGAGATCTGAAAAGTCCCGGCTCATAATGCGCTGGAAGGCCGCGTACTGCCCCTGCAGGGCTTCCCGGCCAATATAGTTCCCCTTCTGGTCGGAGAAGCTGACGGCGAATCGGGCCAGGGGGACTGCGAAAATGGGGATCTCCGTACCGTCCGGGGCAAGGCCCATCTCGTGGCCGTAGAGGGGCAGGCCTGCCTCCAGGCGGAGGGTATCCCGGGCGCCCAGTCCCGCAGGCCGGGCCCCCAGTTCCAGGAGCCGGTTCCACAGCCAGGCGGCCTCGCCGCTGGCGATGTACACCTCGTAGCCCAGAGGCTCACCGGTATAGCCGGTTTTCGCCACCCGCACCTGGCGGCCCTCGAAGGTCAGGGTGTTCAGGGCATTTTTCATGGGCTCGGTGATGGCCGCGCCCCCGGAGAGCACAGAGAGAATCTCCTTGCACTTGGGTCCCTGGACGGCGATGGCGGCATAGTCGCCGGTGATATTGGTGAGGGTACAGTCGTAGCCCTGGATGGCGGAGGACAGGTGCTGGAGATCCTTATCCGTGTTGGCCGCGTTCACCACCAGGAGGAACCGGTCCTCCTCAAACTTGTAGAGATAGGCGTCGTCTACGGCCCCGCCGTTTTCGTTGGGGATGATGCAGTACTGGGCCTGATTGATGTCCAGGGCCAGCACATTGCTGGAGAGGACGTGCTGGAGAAAGGCCACCCGGTCCTTTCCCTCCACCAGGAGACGGCCCATATGGGACACATCAAAGAGGCTGCACGCGTGGCGGGTATAGAGGTGCTCCGCCACGATGCCGTCGGGATACTGGATGGGCATTTCCCACCCGCCGAAATCCACCATGTCGGCCCCCGCCGCCACATGGACCTCATAGAGTTGCGTGCGCTTTAACTGGCTCATTGGTTCTTCCTCCTTCACTTTTTCAGAACGGGGAAAACCAGCCCCCGCAGGCATAAGAAAAAGGCGCAAGGTCTCCAAAGAAACCTTGCGCCTCCGTTCCATACCTGAGAGATTCCCCGCCACAGCCGTTCCTGGTCTCGCCGCGGGAGTTGCACCTTCGGTGTGCGGCCATAGCCACCGCACTTTTCGGAGCATCGTCATGGTCCGGCCCTTTTGCCTGAGAGTTTTTGCATTCCCCTTCGGCGCCGCCGCTAGGTGCGCGGTCTCTCCCGAACCACTCATCCGATTCCTGATTCAGTTGTCTGCCAGTCCAGCCGGGCTGGTCTTCTATGGGTTCATGCTATCACGCCCACGGCGCCCTTGTCAAGAAAATTTTACCGGGCGAAAGGATTTACACGCCGGTCCAGCCGAAGGACTGGAGCAGGAAGATGCACAGGCCGGAGAATGCGATCAGAATCAGGGCGTAGGGGACGGCATACTTCAGCCACTTGGAGTACCGGGTCTCGGAGAGGATGAGGCCGGTGGCCAGCACGGAGGAGACGGGGGTCAGGAAGTTGGTCAGGCCGTCGCCCAGCTGGTAGCAGGTGCACAGCACCTGGCGGGTAATGCCCAGCACATCCGCCACGGGGGTGAAGAGGGGCATCAGGATGGGCACCTTCGCCGGGCCGGAGGGCATCATCAGATTGAAGAGGGTGGTGAAGATAAACATGCCGATGGCGGAGAAGGAGGAGCCCAGGCTCTGAATCACCGTCAAAGCGGCGTGGGCGATGGTGTTGATGACCTGTCCGTCGGCCAGGACTGTGCTGATCAGCTTGGAAAAGCCGATGAGCAGGCACACCGGCCCCATCTCCGCGGCGCCCTTGCAGAAGCGCCTGGCCCAGTCGTTGGGGGTGAAGCGGAACACCACGCCCAGCAGCACGGCAGTAACAAAGCCGATGCCGATCAGCCAGTCAAAGCCCCAGCCATAGGCGGAGGAGCCCATGGCGTAGATTACGAAGGGCAGGATCATCATGACGATGGCCAGGACAGAGGCCGCCTTCAGCTTCACGGGCTGATTGGTGTCCACCGTCTCCCCCTCCGGCATGGAGAGGATCTCCCCGTTGATGCTGCGGGAGGGGTCCCGGGCAATCCGCAGGGCGTAGCGGGTATTGTAGAAAGCGGCGAAGGCGGTGAAGATGATCCAGATCACAACCCGCACGCTGAGGCCGGATACGGCGGGGATGCCCGCCATCTCCTGGCACGTGAGGATCATAAGCACGGTAGGCCCAATGGCCTGGGCGGTGATGTAGGGCAGATAGAAGATCGCCATGCCGGCAATGCGGTCCAGCCTGGTGCGCCGGGCCAGCAGCATGCCGCAGGCCACAAAGGTGATGAGGGCGTCGTTGCCCGCCAGGCCCCCCAGCAGGGACATCATGACGGAGATACAGGGAATCAGCACCTTCAGGCTCTTATCCTGCAGCTTGAAGATGGAGAAATCCACGATGTTCTCCACCGAGCCGGAGGAGATCATCACACTGACCATGCCGCCCAGCACAAAGAGAAGGGCATAGGTGGTACCCATGGCGGCAATGGAGGAGGTGAGCTTGAGCACCGCGTCCCAGGGGCTGACAGGGGTGTTTTCCACATACTGGAAGGAGTCCGCGATGACGTAGCCATTTTCGTCGTACTGATACTGGCCCGCCGGCACAATGTACGTCAGCAGGCAGCTGACCAGTACCAGCAGCACCAGCAGCACCATCACATGGGGAAATGCCAGTTTCCATTTGCGTTCCTGTTTCATAGGTTCTCTCTCCTTATTTTTCCCTTAATTTTGTTTATTTCCCGGCTTCCAGGGCTTCCGGGTCGGTGAGCAGGGGGTTTCCCTGATTATCGAAGCATTTCAGCAGCGGCGACTGGGCCGTGTACCGGGGCCATTCCCCGCTCTCCAGGTCCTCAAAGCGGAAGAACCGGCACCAGAAATCCTGTATGGTGTCCCGCAGCCGCTCCATCTCCTCCCGGGAGGCCCCCTTCAGCATAGGCGCGTCCCAGGCGTCCAGATTCCCGAACAGGAAGGGCAGTTCCAGACAGTGGCAGGCGTCAAAGGGGGATTCCGGGGCGCTCCAGTCAAAGCGGTATTTCCACACCGGACAGCCCCCCCGGGCGGCGGCCATGGCAAACCAGAAGCCGGGCCTGTCGTAGCGCTGGCGCTGGCCCTGCCGCAGCCGGGTCAGCGTGTCCGGATCCCGCTCCAGTACAAAGGCGTGGATCTCGTCTCTTGTCATGCCGATCATCACCCGCAGCCCCCGGCGCACCGCCTCCGCTGCTGCTGCGGCGGCCGTCTGCTCCGGCGTATGCCACGCGTCCATCACCGGCTTAAACAGCATGCCCTGGTGCTTGGCGCCCAGTATTGGCTGCACCCGGTCTGCAGCGGCCAGGATCTCCTCCACCGGCTTTTCCTGGGCCAAGCGGAGGATATCCGCCCCTTCCGGGTCAATCCCCATCTCCCGCAGCACTGCCGTCCCCACCTCAAAGGCGTCCTGCCGGGTGTGGTTTCCCCGCCCCAGGGAGGGACTCTCCAAAACCACCTGCTGAAAAAGCCCCTGGGAATCAGGCCGGGAGAGGATATGGGCAATGGCGTTGCCGCCAGCGGACTGGCCAAAGAGCGTCACCCGATGGGGATCGCCGCCAAAGCGGGCGATGTTCTCATGAACCCACCGCAGGGCCAGCATCCGATCCGCAATGGACAGGTTCTCCTCGTTTACCCCGGGGCAGCAGAGAAAGCCCAGCGGGCCCAGCCGGAAGTTCAGGTTGACCTCCACCAGATTGCCTCGCCGCGCCAGGGACGCCCCGTCGTACCAGGGCAAATCCCCGCCGCAGTAGCAGTTGGCGCCGCCGTGGATCCACACCGCCACCGGCAGCCGCCCCTCCAGGGACGGGGTGCTGACCGCCAAAGTCAGGCAGTCCTCGCTGGTGGGCAGCGTCACAGGTCCCATGGGCAGGTCCAGATCAGATGTTCCCTGGGGCGCCACCGGACGGCGGTAGGTCGCGTCATATATTCCCTCCCAGGGCTCCGGCGGCTCCGGCAGGCGGAAGCGCATCTCCCCCACCGGAGGCTTGGCGTATGGGATGCCGTGAAACTGCAGAACACCCTCCCGCAGGCACCCCTTGATCCGACCGGTGGGAAGTTTTATAATCGGTTCCATGGTTCGTCTCCTTACATTGAGTTAATTGTTCGCTCTTTCGCTGTTTATACTACACGCTCTGCTGCAGAATGTCAATTATTTTTTATAAATCTACAAAATCGCAAAAATCCTATTTTGTTTTTGTGCAAAATGCCGACGCGCCCTTGACAAGGGGCTGAAAACTGGTTAGACTAGAGAAAAGAAACACACCACCACCAGCTATCAACGAGGTCGCTATGCACTCTGATTTTAAAATTAAAAAAATATCCGCCGCCGACCTGGTGTGCGACAAGGTCAAGGCACTGATCGCGGGGGGCACCTGGCCTGCGGGAAATAAGATCCCGCCCGAGGTGGAACTGGCGGAAAACTTTGGCGTCAACCGGCTGACCGTCCGCATTGCCCTGCAGCGGCTCCACGCCCTGGGTCTGCTGGATATCCGGGTAGGGGACGGAACCTATGTGAAGGATTTCGATCTCAGTGCCCAGATTTCCGAACTGTCTGAGTTTTATGTCAACAGCAAAACGGTTCAGGATGTGGTGGAATACCGTCTGGCACTGGAACTGTCCTGCGTGGAGATGGCGGTGGAGCGCCGGACGGAGGCGGAACTGGAGCACTTTCACAAGCTGTGCCTCCGTTTTCAGGAGGAACTGCGGCAGCACTACGCGCTGGCGGACAGCGACCCGGCGCAGGCGCAGGACTACTTTCTCAAAACAGTGGACACCTCCGCCGATCTGCATATGGCCCTCTGCGCCATGACCCACAACGATCTCATGGTATACGCCTGTTCTCTGGCCCGGGAGCCTATGAAGCGCCACATGCAGCTTAACGCCTCCAGGCGGCTCCAGGACCGGGATCCAGACGGGGTCAATGTGTGGTCCAAGCGCTGGCTGTCCCTGTATGACAGCCTGACGGACCGGGACGCCGACACCTGCGCCCGCGTCCTCTCCCTGATTATCGACTCGTAAGCCCCTTTGTACGCAAAAAAGCGGGAGTGTTGCAGAATTTTCATTCTGCAACACTCCCGTTTGAGAAGGCTGCGCTGCGCTCTGCGCCTCGGTGGACCGCCGGTGGCGGTCCATTCGACGCTCGCTTCGCGAGAAGTGTTTTTCCCGACGCACATGTCGCCGGAAAAAACGGATTGGCACTCTTTTCGCGTCTGCGGACGCGAACTCTGCGAGGCTTTTTTGACAAGCTGAAAAATCCGCCGTTCCCCAGGGAGCGGCGGATTTCTGATTGTTCTGCCCCGCAGATGGGGCTATTCTGCCCAGGGGACGGGCCAAACAGCCGGGCAAGCCCCCACGGCGGCTCAAAACTGTTCCAACATCATAGTGCCACAATCCCCGTCCACGGTACACATGGCCCCCAGCGGCAGCGTGACCATAGGCGTCACATGGGCGGAGGCCACATTGCCCAGTACCGGCTTTGGATACGCCGCGAAAAAATCTCTCAGCAGCTCCTCCACACCGTAATCCGCCCGATATGTGTTGCGGCACGCGGCAAAGGGCCCAAACACCAGCCCAGCGGCCCTGTCCAGCACCCCGGCGAAGCGCAACTGGCTGAGCATGCGGTGGACGGCGTACACATCCTCCCCCACATCTTCTAAAAAAAGAATCCGCCCACGGGCGTCCAACTGCCATGGGGTGCCCATGGAGGCGGCAATCAGCGACAGGTTGCCGCCGGTCAGTTCCCCCCGGGCCCTGCCGGGCCGCAGGCGGCGAATCGGCTCCCCCGGCGGATTTTCCACCGGGAGGCATCCCTCCATTTCCAGGGCCGCCCGGAGACTTTTCCAGGAGAAGTCTCCCTCCTCCCATGCCAAGGCACGGTTGGCGGTGGGGCTGTGGTAGGTGATGAAGCCGCAGCGCTGGCGGATGGCGGTGTGCAGGGCGGTGACATCGCTGAAGCCAAGAAAGGCCTTGGGACAGCGGCAAATCCGGCCGTAGTCCAGCAGGGGCAGAACCTGCCAGGCGGTACTGCCGCCCCGGACACACCAGATGGCCCGGATGGCCGGGTCCGCAAAGAAGGCGTTGATATCCGCCGCCTTGACAGCTGCCGGTGCCGCCGCATAGCCGCAGGCCGTCTCTCCCCGGCAGGAATCACCGATCTGGACGGAAAAGCCAAGCCGCTCCACGGCGGCGGCAATGGCCTCCACCGGTTCCGCCGCCGCCAGAGGCGACGAGGGGGCCACCAGCGCCACCCGGTCCCCTCTCTTCAGCCGGGGCGGAGCCCTCACAGGCTTTTCCCTCCGCCGGCGCCGGCGAAATAGTCCAGCACCACCTGGGTATGGATGGCGGCCGCCAGGGGCAGGGCCGCCGGATCAGCGGCAAAGCGGGGGTTGTGGTTGGGATAGGTACAGCCCTTTTCCCCGCTGCCCACCCCCACATAGTAGTAGCAGCCCGGAACCGCGTCGCTGAAATAGCCGAAGTCATCCGTACCCATGGAGGGCTCCGCCAATTCCAGTACCCCCGCCGGGCCTAAAATTTTTTCAGCCGCCTGGCGCACCAGGTCCGTCATGGCCCGGTCATTTCGGCACCCGGGGTAACTCTCGGCAATGGCGACACTGGCCTCCACCCCCATGGCGGCGGCCACCCCCGCCGTAATGGCCCGCAGTTCCTCCTTTACACGCTCCCGGGCGGGGCCGCCCATGGTGCGGAGAATCCCGGTAAGCACCGCCTCCTCCGGCAGCACATTTCCCGCTCTGCCGGCGTGGAAGGCCCCCACCGTCACTACTACCGGCTCCGTAGGGGAGGCGCGGCGGCTGGAGATGGTCTGAAGGGCCGTCACCAGATGGGCCCCCGCCACGATCACATCGGCCCCCAGGTGGGGCTTGGCCCCGTGGGACCCCCGCCCCCGCAGGGTAATGGTAAAGGGGTTGGAGGCGGCACAGATCGGACCGGAGCGGAGAGACACTGTCCCCGTGGGAATACCACTCTCCACATGGCAGCAGAACGCCGCGTCCACGTGCGGCGACTCCATGCACCCCCCGGCGATCATTCTGGCGGCGCCGCCGTCCCCCTCCTCGTCGGGCTGAAAAAAGAACTTCACATTCCTCTGCACCTGCATACACACGATACCACAGGCAACGGTGTCAGCACCGTTCTGATGGCGGCAGAGGCAGGCGTGGATATTGTTGACCTTGCAATCCAGTCCATGTCCTCTCTGACCTCTCAGCCCTCCATGAACGCTGTTGTGGAAGCGCTGAAGGGCACAGAAAGAGATACCGGTCTGAATACCGAACAGCTGATTGAGCTGAGCCATTATTATCAGGGCGTGCGTCAGATTTTCACAGGCTTTGAAAGTGAAATGAAGACACCCAATACGGAAATCTATAAATACGAAATCCCCGGCGGTCAGTATTCCAACCTGCTGGCACAGGTTAAGGCAATGGGCTCCGCCGACCAGTTCGAGGAAATCAAGCACCTGTATAAGGATGCGAATGACCTTCTGGGCAACATCGTTAAGGTAACACCCTCCTCTAAGGTTGTTGGCGATATGGCAATCTTCATGTCTAAAAACGGACTGACAAAGGATAACATCATGACAGAAGGGGCGGAGGTTTCCTATCCCGATTCCGTTGTGGATTACTTCCTTGGCAACATCGGTCAGCCTGAGGGCGGCTTCCCTGCGGATTTGC
>USMP01000005.1 GCA_900555795.1 uncultured Eubacteriales bacterium | reverse complement strand
ACCCCCGGCCTTCTGGTCCGTAGCCAGACGCTCTATCCAGCTGAGCTAACGGCGCATGTCCTCTCAGACAGCTTTGTTATGTTACCACAGCTTTTTGAAAAATGCAAGAGGAAATTCCATTTTTTCAAAAATTTTTTTGGTCTCCGGCCTGGGCAAAGAAAAACCAGAGAACCGCTGCGGAACGGCTCTCTGGTCTCTCTTTATGGTATGGAGGATTGGATGAAAAGAAGTTATTGTCTCTTGCAAGTATGATAATACGGGAATGTTGTTAACAAAACCAGCATCCTTTGTTACAAAAGTCTGAATTCTATCCCTCTCCGCTGTTTTTTAGATGGTCTCCACCTTCAAAAGGTTTGTGGTGCCGGGTTTTCCGTTAATGAGGCCAGCGGTGATGATGACCTCGTCCCCAGCCGACAGGCTGAGCCGCTCCTTGGCGGCCTTCTTCGCAGTATAAAACAGTACATCGCTGGAGGGCACCTCCTCGCACATCATGGGCAGCACCCCCCAGCTGAGGCTCAGCATCCGCCAAGTCCGCTCATTTGTGGTAATGCCCAGAATATCCACAGGGGGACGGAACCGTGACACCATACGTACCGTCCGTCCCGACAGGGAGCAGGCTACAATGGCCTTGGCGCCCAGGTCAATGGACATGGCGCAGGTTGCGTGGGAGATGGCGTCCACTGTATTATGGATGGGGAACTCCGTCTTCCAGAACCGCTTGTCGTAGTGGATGTCCCCCTCGGTATGCTCCACAATCCGGGCCATGGTGGCCACCGCCTCCACCGGGTGCTTGCCGGCGGCGGTTTCCCCGGAGAGCATGACGGCGCTGGTGCCGTCATAGACGGCGTTGGCCACGTCAGATATCTCCGCCCGGGTGGGACGGGGATTATAGATCATGGATTCCAGCATCTCTGTGGCGGTAATGCTGCGCTTGCCCAGTTCCCGGCAGGTATTGATCAGCATCTTCTGAATGGCAGGGAGTTTTTCAAAGGGCACCTCCACCCCCAGGTCGCCCCGGGCTACCATTACCCCGTCACAAACCTGGCAGATCTCCTGGATGTTGTCGATGCCGGCCTGGTTTTCGATCTTTGCAATGATGCCGATGGGCTTATCCGTGTGCTGGGCCAAAAATGCCTTGATATCCAAAATATCCTGTTTCCGGGAGACAAAGGAGCAGGCGATATAGTCCACATCGTTCTCCAGTCCCAGCAACAGATCCGCTTTGTCCTGCTCGCTGAGGTAGGCCTGATTCATCACCTTGTTGGGAAAACTCATGGACTTGTTGTTGGAGGTTTCGCCCCCCACCAGCACCCGGCACCTGGCCTCCGTATCCGTCAGGGCCTCCACCTTGAACACCAGAAGGCCGTTGTTCAGGAGAATATTGTCCCCCACAGAGAGGTCCTCAATAAGGCCCGGATAGCTGACGGACACCCGCTCCTGGTTGCCGACTACCTGCTCCGTGGTGAAGGTGAAGCTGTCCCCCTCCCTCAGCACGATGCTGCCATTCTCAAAGGTACGGATCCGGTACTCGGGACCCTTGGTATCCAGCATAATGGCGATAGGCAGATTCAGCTTTTCCCGCACCCGCTTAATCAAATCCATCTTTGCCTGCTGCTCAGCGTGAGTCCCGTGGGAAAAATTCAGGCGGGCTACATTCATCCCCGCCAGACACATCTTTTCCAGCGTTTCCTCGTTATCGCTAGCCGGCCCGATGGTACAAACAATCTTAGTTTTCCGCATATTTTCCAGCGTCCTTTCCATATTTGGTCACAACCAGTATAGTGCATTCCCCGGAAGATGTAAAGCGGCGGAATGTAAAGAGCCCGTAAGAAATCCCCAAAACAACAGTACATCCAAGACCGCTGGTTTTCCCCTCCAAAGCGGACGCCAGTACGCCGCCTCCAGATGTGCGGACTGAGACAAGGCGCCTGAGATCTCCGGCCTCAGCCCCGGCCCAGCACCTCCCGCCGGATATACTCCAGCGTGCGCTCCTCTCCCTGGTCCCGCAGCAGGAGCAGCAGGCGCTCCAGCAGCGCGGCGGTGTTGGGATGGATCATATAGTGGTCCCGGGAGTGATCATAGTACAGCCACGGAGAGGCGTCGGTGTACTTCTCCTTCTGGTAGATGCGGCTGGCAGCCACCCGGTCGCAGAACATCTCCACCACATAGTTCACCGGCATTTCCATACCGCCCATGCGGCCGTTCTGGCTGGGATCATAGTCAATCCAGTACTCCAGATGGTGCTTGTTGCGCCCCTTATGGTGCAGCCAGGCGGAGGAGACACCGGTCTCCAGCCGCTCGGCCTCGTTAGGGCTGCGGTTGCCCTGGTAATATTTTGCCCCCACCCGAAACTCCGTGGGGCCGTACTTGCTCAGATCATGGAGCAGGCCCTGGCGGTAGAGGCCCACCCGGAAGCAGTAGCGCATGACCAGCAGCTTGTGGGCCGTAATGGTCTTAAAGTGCCCCCACCCATTTGCCAACGCCATCGCCTCCTCTAAATCAGCTGCTGACCATTGATGGTCAGCTGGAAGCGGAGGCCCAGCCGCTCCGCCGCCCGGCGGCAGAGGAGCATCCGCTTCATAAAGATCTCAAAAAAGTCCATCACAGAACTGAAATGGGTATCCACCGCCAGTTCCAGCCGGGCCACCCGCTCCTCTGTCAGCACCCGCAGCTGGCTGTGCTCCACGGAGTAGTTCACCCGGTCGTGGATATCAAAAGTGGCGATATCACGGTTGCGGACCCGGTTGCGGCGCACGTCGGACTTATCCGCCAGGATCAGAGCCGCCGCCACCGCGTTCACAGGCACGCCGGTGCCCTCATCGTGGTTTCCAATGGCGGTCACTACGGTGGCAATATCAGCGGCGGCCATATCCATGTGGTCCAGAATGCGGAAGGCCATGACCGCGCCGCTTTGGGAGTGATCCACCCGGTTGACCAGGTTGCCGATATCGTGGAGATAGGCGGCAACCCTGGCCAGTTCAATCTGGTGGCTGTCATAGCCCAAAATCTCCAGGATCTCCCCCGCTACTTCCGCCACCCGGCAGACATGGGGAAAGCTGTGCTCCGTAAATCCAAGGGCGGAGAGAGACTCATCCGCCCTGGTAATATAGGTGTTGATATCCGCGTTTTTCCGCAGTGCCTCATACGTGACCATACCGCTACCTCCCGTCTCCCTTCGGCCTGTCCACCGACGGCGTCAACTGTCGCTTATAGGATAACTGATTTTACTCTTTTTGCGTCTGCAGGCGCAAACTCTGCGATACTTTTCCACAAGCCGATGACAGCCGCGTTGCAGTTATCATACCACATTTTTTTTACTTTGCAAAGAGGCGCCTCCTGAAAAAGAATTTTCTTCAAGGTGCCTTGACATCCTTTCAGAAGGGCGTATAATAGTGGCTATATTTGGAAAGAGAGAGGATGCATTTGAAGCTGATATTCCGCTACATGCGCCCCCATGTAAGGCAGATCAGCCTGAGTATGACGCTCAAGGCCATGGCTGCCATGGGAGAACTCCTGATTCCCTTCGTTCTGGATTATATCATTGACCACGTGGTGCCCAGGGGCCTTCTGCCGCCGGTATTTCTGTGGGGCCTGGCCATGATTGCCATTGCCGTGGCGGTACGGCAGCTGAATATTGCAGCCAATCGCAGCGCCATCGGGGTATCAAAGGAGTGCATCCGGCAGCTGCGGCAGGAGCTCTTTGTCCGCACCGCTCACCTCTCCGGCCACCAGACGGACGCCTTCGGCCTTCCGTCCCTGATCTCCCGCATGACCTCGGACTCCTACAATGTGCAGAACTTTATGACCTCCATCCAGACCATTGGCATTAAAGCCCCCATGATGCTGGTGGGGGGCATTGTGATCACCCTGGCCATGGATGTGGCCCTGGCCTCCATTTTGTGCATCATGGCGCCGCTGATGATCGTAGCCGTCACTATGGTCTCCCGCCGTGGCATCCCGCTGTACGACAACGTCCAGCGGAAGCTGGACACCATTGTGCGGGTTATGCGGGAGAATATCACCGGCATCCGGGTGGTGAAGGCCCTGTCCAAGCGGGACTTTGAGGAGCGCCGCTTCCGCCAGGCCAACGAGGATCTTACCAGCAGCGATCTGAAAGCCAGCATTGTCATGGCTATTCCAGGCCCCTCGGTGCAGATGTGTCTGAATCTGGGGCTGATCCTGGTGGTTATTGTGGGGGCCAACCGGGTCAACGCGGGGGCTATGAAGCCCGGTGTTATTCTGGCCTTTCTCACCTATTTTAATATGATCCTCCAGGGTGTTATGGCCTTCAACCGCATTTTTATGCTGCTGTCCAAGGCCTCCGCCTCCGCCGACCGTATCGGGCTGGTGCTGGACACCGGTGAGGACCAGCCGGTGCTGCCCCTGACCAGGGAGCGGCAGAGCGGCTCCGGTGCCCTGCTGGAATTTGACCACGTCTCCTTTACCCACGCCGCCGGCGAGGGGGAGGCCAGCGCCGCCTCCTTCGCGGGGGGACAGCGGGCGAAGTGCTTAGACGACGTCAGCTTCCAGGTGTTCCGGGGCGAAACCCTGGGTATCATCGGTGCCACCGGATCGGGAAAAACCACCATTATCAACCTCCTCATGCGGTTTTATGACGCCGATGAGGGCGGGGTGTATGTGGATGGCCGGGACGTACGCACCTATGGTATGGACGAACTCCGCCGCCGCTTCGGCGCGGCCTTTCAGAACGACGTGATTTTTGCCGACACTCTGGCGGAAAACATCTCCCTGGGCCGCGATCTGACCCCGGAGGACATCCACCGGGCTGCGGAGGACGCCATGGCCGCCGATTTCATTGCCGAAAAGCCCGGCCAGTACGAGTATATGGCGGACATCAAGGGGGCCAACCTGTCCGGCGGGCAGAAGCAGCGTATTCTCATCGCCCGGGCCCTGGCCATGCGGCCTGAGATCCTCGTGCTGGACGACGCCACCTCTGCTCTGGACTATAAGACCGACGCCGGCCTGCGCCGGAATATCCGCACCCACTACCAGGGCGTCACCTCTATCATCGTCGCCCAGCGGATCAGTTCCATCCTGGGAGCCGACCGCATTCTGGTGCTGGACGAGGGGCGGGTCATCGGCTACGGCACCCATGAACAGCTATTGGACGCCTGTCCCGTCTATCTGGACATTTACCAGTCCCAGATGGGCGCGCTGGCCTGAAAGGATGGAACCGCTTATGCCTCCCCATAGAAACACCAAAAAGGAGAAGCCCAGGGACGCCAAAGGCACCCTCCGGCGGATTCTCCACTACGTGATGGACTACAAGGCGGCGCTGCTGGGCATTATCGCCCTGGTCCTGGTGAGCAATGTACTGAACCTGCTGGGACCCAGCATGGCGGGCAAGGCCATCCGGGCGGCTGACGCCGGGGCGGGAGCCGTGAACTTTACCCTGGTATATTACTATGCCAAGCGGATGTTCATCTGCTACCTGGGGTCCTCCCTGCTGACCTTCGTGGTGAACATCTCCATGATGCGCACCGGACGGCTCATCGCCCGCAAAATGCGCAACGACGTATTCTGCAAGCTGCTGTCCATGCCCGTATGCTACTTTGACCAGAACCAGGCCGGCGACATCATCAGCCGTGTCTCCTATGACATCGACGTCATCAGCACCTGTCTCTCTACCGACATTGTCCATATCCTCACCAGCGTGGTGACGGTGACGGGATCCTTTCTCATGATGGCCATTATCAGCCCGCCCCTGATGGGCATCACCCTTGTGACCATCCCCCTGGCCATTTTCTATACCCGGCGGATGAACAAAATCACCCGCCCTCTTTTCGCCCGCCGCTCCGCCATGTATGGGAAAATGAACGGCTTCGTGGAGGAGCAGTTTTCCGGGCTGAAAACCATCCTGGCCTACGCCCATGAGGACCACGTCAGCGAAAAGTTCAACGCCATCAACCAGGAGACGGCGGAGGCCTACCGGGCCGCCACCCAGACCGCCATGCGGGTCGGCCCCACCATCGGCTTTATCAACAATCTGGGCCTGGCTCTGGTGGGCATGGTGGGCTCCGCCCTGTATCTGGGCGGCATCATTGACCTGGGCCAGATCTCCTCCTTCATCCTGTATTCCCGGAAATTTTCCGGCCCCATTAACGAGATCGCCAACATTACCAATGAGATCTACTCTGCCCTGGCTGCGGCGGAACGGGTATTTCACCTGCTGGACGCCCGGGAGGAGCCGGCGGACCTGGTGGAGGCGGAGCCGCTGGAGGATGTAAAGGGCCAGGTGGAACTGGACGACGTATCCTTTGGCTACCTGCCGGGGCGCACCATTCTGCGGGACTTCAGCCTGCTGGCCCAGCCCGGCCAGCTGATTGCCATCGTGGGTCCCACCGGAGCAGGAAAAACCACCATCATCAACCTGCTCATGCGCTTTTATGATACGGATGAGGGGCAGTGCCTGGTTGACGGCCATGGGATGTACCGCCTGACCCGGGACAGCCTCCGACGGGCCTACGCCATGGTGCTGCAGGATACCTGGCTCTTCCGGGGCACCATCTACGAGAACATCGCCTACGGCAAGGAGGGCGCCACCATGGAGGAGGTGGTGGCCGCCGCCAAGGCCGCCCGCATCCACTCCTACATCATGCAGCTGCCCCAGGGCTACGACACCGTTATCAGTGAGGATGGCGGCAACATCTCCAAGGGACAGAAACAGCTGTTAACTATTGCCCGGGCCATGCTCTACAACGCCCGGATGCTGATACTGGATGAGGCCACCTCCAACGTGGACACCACCACCGAGCGGCATATCCAAAAGGCCATGCGCCGGCTGATGGCGGACAAGACCTGCTTCGTCATTGCCCATCGCCTGTCCACCATCCAAAACGCGGACAAGATCCTGGTCATCGACCAGGGACGCATTGTGGAGCAGGGCACCCATGACCAGCTGATGGCCGGGCGGGGCGCCTACTACAGGCTGTACGCGGCTCAGTTTGAATAAAACAGGAAAAACTGCGTATAAAAGGAGGGACCGGCAACAGCCGGTCCCTCCTTTTGTCCCGTGGGAACCTTTACAGGCTCTTCTCGTAGGACTCGATCATCTTCTTGACCATCTGACCGCCGACAGAGCCGGCTTCACGGGAAGTCAGATCGCCGTTGTAGCCCTGCTTGAGGTTGACGCCAACCTCGCCAGCGGCCTCCATCTTGAACTTGTCCATGGCCTCCCGGGCCTCAGGGACGTTAATGCGGTTGTTCTTCTTAGACATGATCTCTTTTCTCCTTCTCCATTTTTTAACTTTGCGGCGGCGCTGTGCCGCTGCATCGGGTTCGGGCGGAGATCCGCTCTCCTCCTGATACCTCGTGCCGCGATGCGGAGCAGAGTTCGTTTGTCTCCGCCCTTTGTCGCACCCATAGCATTTGCATCGCATCCATTTCTATGCGACAGGAATAGACGGTAATTTTTGCAACATTGCTGCAAAAAACGTCATGCGCCTGGGACGAACCGCCACAGGGGGCAGGCCGTCCGGCGCATGAAGCGTTTATCTCCGCAGACCTAGATATCTGCAGACTTTTCTTTCAGAACCCGCCCTCCACGGCGGCGCGCAGCTATTTTACGAAAGGCCCCGCTCGCGCCCGCCCCCACTGTTCCTTTCCGCGCCTATCGGCCCAACAGGACAGGCTGCAGCTGGCGGCCGGACAGGGCCTGACGGACAGTTTCGCCGATAAGGGTAAAATCCGCCATCAGGGAGCAGGGCTTCCTCTGGGGATCATCCTGCCCAAAAGGCACAAAATAGTAGTTCTTCCGGCAGAGCAGTTCTCCCACATTCCGCGCCGCACCGCTCAGCCCGTCGTTGGACGCCATGGCAATCACCACAGGGCGGTCGTTGCGCAAGTGGGCCTTGGCTGCCATTGTCACCGCTGTATCCGTAATGCCTCCGGCCAGCTTGCCGATAGTATTGCCTGTGCAGGGGGCGATTACCAGCACATCCAGCAGCCCCTTTGGGCCAATGGGCTCCGCCTCCTGCACGCTGCCCATGATCGTGTGCCCTGTGATCCGCTCCACAGCGGAGAGCAGTTCCTCCGCCGTACCGAAGCGGGTGTCTGTGTACTGGCATACCTCCGAGACAATGGGCAGCACATTCTCGTACTCCCCGCACAGCTTCTCCAATTCCCGCAGCACCTTGTCATGGGTACAGAAGGAACCGCATAATGCAAATCCCACTCGCTCTGTTCTCAAATGGGCTCACCTCGTTCTTCCAATATGTGATAGATACTATCCCGAATCACCGCGGCAGCGGCCAGGGGCGCCGTTCGCCCTGGCAGACCTCCCGCCTGGATTACCTGCCGCCCCAGTCGTCGGGCTGCCTCCAAATCCGTGCCGAAGGGTGGGGAGGCAAGTTCCAGAATCACGCAATGCTCCCCCGTCTCCGCCAGCAGCGCGGCATCCAGGATTCGAGAAGGGATGGTATTGAACACCAGATCAAACTGCCCCAGCCGCCCCTGCAAATCCCCTGTGGAGAGGCTTTCACAGCCCATAGCGGCAATGCCGGCCAGGTCTTTGTACCGTCTGGCCGTAGCCGTCACCCGGGCCCCCAGGGCCCGCAGGCGCCAGGACAGCTGCCTGCCGATGCGGCCAAACCCCAGCACCAGGCAGCGGCTGCCTAAAATTGTCCCCTCCGTGGCCTCCATGGCCAGCTGGATGGCTCCCTCCGCCGTCACCGCCGCGTTGGCCGTCTGTGTCTCCTCCCGGTCATAGTAGTCCAGCAGCGTCAGTTCAAAATCTGTCAGAAGCCGCCGGGGTAGATCCCCTGTGAGGCCGCCCAGCAACAGCTGAGAACCCCGGATCCGGGGCCACAGGACCTCCGGCTGCAGCGTGGTGTCTGTCAGCGGCAGATACAGCTCCTTTCCCCGGCAAACCGGCAGAGGCAGAAGCAACAGTTCTCTCTCCAGGGCGCAATCCAGCGGCACGGCGTTGGGACCGCTCCCCTGCTCCAGCCCCCAAGTGACCACATCCCGCCCATCCTTTAGCAGCAGCTGTGCAAGGCGCACCTGGCGCAGATCACCGCCCAAAAGAGCCAGCCTTCGTTCCATACCACACATCCCCCCTCTGTCTCAGTCTATGCGCCCTTTGACAAAGGGGAACCACCGCCGCCGCACCATCAAAAAAATCGCCGCGGAACAGCATTCCGCGGCGATTGATCACTACCTGACCGATTACATCTTCTCCAGACTCTCCAAATCCAGGACGAACACCACTGCTCCCCCCACCTGTATCTGCACCGGCATCATCGGCAGTACGGGTCCGGAGGTACCGGAGTGAAGGTTCATGCTGGAGTAGGCCAGCTGCTGCCTGTTGCCGGCGCAGCGCCGCAGAATGTCCATTACACGCTCCAGCTTTGCCGCGTCCACGCCGATCATAATCGTTACACTCTTCTTTTTTAAAAATCCGCCGGTGGAACTGAGGATGGTGGCAGAAAATCCGCTCCGATTCAACTCATCCACCGTCCCGGCGTAGTCCTCCCCCTGGAGCACCGCCAAAACCAGTTTCCGCTCCCTTTTTTTGTTCTCCTCGCCCATGGTGTTCACCTCATTTCGTCCTGTGGGGCCCTGAGCCCCGCTCTTACTTAATATTATATTCCCCTCGCCGCCATTTGCAATGGGCAATTCCGGAAATTTATGCCATCTCAATGCCCCGTGGCAAATTCCAACACCGTTTGAATCCTCCGGTTACGTCATTTGTCAGAATGTGGTATGCTGATCAAAAACAGCCATAGGAGGCACCCATGGATTTTCCTTACCTGCTCTTTGACGCAGGATAAGTGAATGCTGTCTGGCCCCGCAATACTTTGGCCAAAATCCATTCCACCCCCTTCCCGCTGAGGGCAATCTTCCGGGACCGCTCACCCCATTTTCAGGATCTCCCGTTTCAGGCGGTTGATGATCCGCTTCTCCAGCCGGGAGATATAGGACTGGGAGATGCCCAGCTTATCCGCCACCTCCTTCTGCGTCTGCTCCTTTCGCCCGCCCAGGCCGAAACGGAGGACAATAATCTCCCGCTCCCGGGCCGACAGCTTTCCAATGGCCTGATCCAGCAGCTGCCGGTCCACATCCGCCTCAATGGGGCGCATTACCGTGTCCCCATCTGTGCCCAGCACGTCGCTGAGCAGCAGTTCATTGCCGTCCCAGTCCGTATTCAGCGGCTCATCCAAACTCACCTCGTTGCGCTGGCAGGCGTTCTTTCTGAGATACATGAGAATCTCATTTTCAATACACCGGCTGGCATAGGTAGCCAGCTTGATGCTCTTGTCCGTTTTATAGGTGCCCACGGCTTTGATCAGGCCGATGGTACCAATGGAGATCAGGTCTTCAATATTAATACCCGTATTTTCAAACCGGCGGGCAATGTACACCACCAGGCGGAGGTTCCGCTCAATCAGGATCTGGCGGACCGTCTCCTCTCCGGTATCCAGGCGGGCCAGCAGCGCCGCCTCCTCCTCCCGGCTCAGTGGGGGCGGCAGGGTGTCGCTGCCGCCGATGTACATGATTTTCCCAGGCCGCACCAGTCCCAACCGGGCCAGCAGGGCAAGCAGCGCCCTGACCCAGTTACGCAGCATGGCGATTTTCCCTCCTCTCGTTTCCGCCCCACAGGGCCCCATAGCCGCCGCCGTCGGACACAGGTCCGGGAGACAGAGCCACGGTCAGCCCCGCAAGCGTCTCTCCCCCAATGACCGCCTGGTCCACCCGCAGGCACAGCAGCAGTCCCCCCGCAACCCCTACCGCACGGTAGGGGATCAGGCGGAATCGCCCACCCTCCAGGGTATTCAGGATCTCCAGCGCCCCCGCCGGGCCCAGAGCCTCCAGACGGCGCAGCACCGCCCGCTCCCGGTCGCTCCAGAGCGGGTCCAGAGCCTGCCAATGGGCCACCAGCACCGGCCGTCCGGTAACAGGGTCTGTCAGGGTGTGGCCCGTATCCAAAAGGGCGGTAAAGCCGGCGCTGCGGCCAGATCGTTCCAGCCGTCCCTCCGTCAGTTCTCCCCGCAGCGCATGACGGGCGCCGCCGCGAAACACCACAGAGAGTACCAGGTAGCAGGCGCCCCCCGCCGCCAGGCACACCCATCCATTCAGTTCAGCCGCCCCCCCCTGTTCCGCCGGCAGGCGTGCCAGGGCCAGCATTATGCCGCCCAGCGTACAGGAAAGGGTTAGAAACAGCAGATACCTTCGCAAAAACGCCCCCTCCCGGCCAAAAGCCAGCAGCACAAGTCCCGCCGCCACAGCCAGCTGGAGCGCTGCCGCCGGATGATGGAACGCCGCGCCGTCAGGCGGGGCGGAGAGGAGGACAGCAATGGCAAACGGCAGCGTACACAGCGCCCCGTATGTACCGCCCAGCACCGCCGCCGCCAGCAGCCGCCGCCAGCGCACCACAAGACCGGAGAGGCGGGCCGTCACATACAACGCCCCAGCATCCGCAACGGCGTTGAAGAAAAACACCAGATCCAAATAAACTACCATGCCCCGTCCCCCCTTCCGCCATAGTATAGCCCTGTCCCGGGGGAAAATCCCGTCGCATTAGGGGCCTGGGATGGGAAAAACAGGGCCGCCCGGACCAGTGGTCCGGGCGGCCCTCAGGCTGTTTGGGAATTGTCCTTTTCCCTGGGAAATGCCTTACCATATCTCATTTGTTCAGTACAAAATCCAGATACACCGGGTTGTGGTCGCTCCAGAGAAAGCCCGTGTCCGATACGCCGCTGTCCAGTACCGTCACATTCCCGGACACCACAAAGCCGTCCACCGTCACCAGATAACTCTCCGGGCCATAGGGCCGGTCCGCATTGCGGCAGGAGGCTGCCGGATCTCCCTGGTTAAAGGGGGCCACCACGGTCAGCCCCTCCGGCACCAGCTGCGCCGGAATGGGCTGAGCCCAGGTGTAGGCCGGGCCGGAGACGCCGAAAATCTGGTCAGAATCTCCCAGCAGGTCTTTATTGAAATCCCCGCCGGCTACAGCCCAGTTTCCCTTCTGATATTCCCCGGCCATATCCGAAAAAAGCAGCCGCAGCTGTTCCTCGGCAATAATGCCGTCGGAGGTATAGGCGGAGAGGTGCAGGTTATAGAGCACCAACTCCCCCGCCTCCCCCGGCACAGAGATGCGCTGTACGGAGTAGCACCGGTCGCAGTCCACCAGCTTCATGGCCCCCTCCTCAACAGGAAGTTGCCGCCGGAGGGCAGAGACAATGGGATAGCGGGAAAACGTAACCTGCCCCGCCTGATTGGCCCCATGGGGCTCCAGCAGCGGCCAGAAGAGGAAGGGGCTGTCATAGTTCTGGGCGAAGGTGCTGTCATATCCGGCCCCCAGGGCGGTGCGGACCATCTCCAGTTCGTCCACATGGTGGCTGCGGGTACCGTCCACATCCACCTCCTGAAGCAGCAGAAAATCCGGTGACAGGTCCCGGGCAGCCGCCATGGCGCCGCCCACATTCTCGTAGACGGCCTCAGCAGATCTGGCCCGGCTCTCCTGGCCGCCATCCATAAAAAAGCTGTAGTCCGCGCTGTAGGCCCCAAAGCCAATATTATAGGAAACCGCCCGGCAGGGTGTCTCCACCGCCAGAGTCTCCTGCTCCGGCTCCGCCGCCTTCAGCACCTCCAGAGGCAGATTGTCCTCCACCCGGTAATAGCTGAGCAGCACATAAGACACGTAGGCCCCTGCCGCCAGCACCAGCGCCAGCAGAACCCATAGCCCGGCCCGCAGGACTCTTCTCATTTCCCGCAGCGCTCCTTTCCGGTTATCTTATCCACATCCAAGCGGTATACCGCCGTCCGCTCCAGCAGCGCCGCGGCATAGGCGTCGAACTGATCCATCAGGTCCGGACAATAGCGCCGGGATATAGCCGCCAGAGCCGCCAGCCTCTCAGCCGGATCTGTCACCAGGGACGCCGTTCCCCGCAAAACGGCCGAGCGGTAATTTGCCGCAAAATAGGCCGGCTCCACCGCCGACACGGCACTCATCGTCACCTCCGGCCAGGCGGCCAGGCACGCCCGCTTCTTTCCCTCCAGGGCACAGTGGAAGTACACCCGCTGACCAACCCGGGCCGGACTGATGGGCACGCCGTAGCCGCCCTCCCCGTCCCGCATGCTGAGCACACTGTGGCTGGCCTGGTCAAATACCGCCCAGGCAAAATCCGCGTCTCTGGCCCGATCCTCTCTGCGCATCGTCACGCCTCCTGTTTTCTCTTAGGATTTCGCCGACAGATCCCGCTCCACCCGGAGAATCGTCCAGGCGGGCACCGGTTTTGGCAGGCGCATCTGGAACATCATCTGGGGATGCCGCGGCTCCAGCAGTTCATTTCCCCCCTTATCCACCATCACCGGGGCGGAAAACGCGAAGGGCCGCAGGTCCGGCCCCACCGCCTCTACCCTGTCCCCGGCTGAAAACTTGTTGCGGAGTGTCAGTGTAGCCAAGCCCGTCTCATCGCAGGCAGTGACAAGGGCAACCACCTGCCACTCCCGAATATACCTGGCGTTTTCCACATACTGACCTGGAGGACCGTAGTAGAATCCCGTGGCGTAATGGCGATGGCTGACGCGATCCACCTCGTCCCGCCACACCGGGTCCGGCGTCTCTCCGGCGGCCACGGCGTCGACGACATGGCGATAGGCTCCCGTCACCACAGCGGCATAGTAGGCGCTCTTGGCCCGCCCCTCGATCTTCAGGCTGGAGAGGCCCGCGTCCATCAAATCATCCACATGGTCAATCATACACATGTCCCGTGAGTTGAGAATATAGCTTCCCTTCTCATCCTCAAACACCGGGAAATATTCCCCGGGCCGCTTTTCCTCCATAAGGGCGTACTGGTAGCGGCAGGGCTGGGCGCAAGCGCCCCGGTTGCTGTCCCGCCCTGTCATATAGTTGCTGAGAAGACACCGCCCCGAGTAGCTGACGCACATGGCCCCATGGACAAAGGCCTCCAGTTCCAGGCCCGCCGGCGTTCTGGCCCGGATCTCCCGGATCTCCTCCAGACTCAGTTCCCTGGCCAGAATCACCCGGCTGGCGCCCAGATCATACCAGGCGGCGGCCGAGGCATAGTTCGATACGCTGGCCTGGGTACTGATATGCCGCTGACAGCCCCCAGATCCGCCACAATCAGCGCATCCACACCCGCCGCATCCAGCCTCTCCAGATGCGCAGGCAGGCAGTCCACTTCCCCGTTCCGGGGCATTGTGTTCACCGTCACATGGACACGCACGCCGTGTCCGTGGGCAAACCTTACCGCCTGGGGTAACTCCTCATCAGAGAAATTGCCGGCAAAGGAGCGCATTCCAAAACTCTCCCCCGCCAAATACACCGCGTCGGCCCCGTAGAGCACCGCCATCCGCAGCCGCTCCATATCCCCCGCGGGGGAGAGGAGTTCCACGCGCTTATCCATTGCGGTACCGCTCCTGAGTCGCAATGAAGCTGAGCTGTTCCTGGTGGGTC
>USMP01000004.1 GCA_900555795.1 uncultured Eubacteriales bacterium | reverse complement strand
TGCCAAGCCGGAGCAGGTGAACGAGGTATGGTTCGGAGACCACCACCAGATGGACTGCTTCGTGCTGGACGAGGAGGGCAAGGCGGTACGTCCGTGGCTGACGATGTGGTACGACGCAGCGTCGGGGTTCCCTGTTGGCTGGGTGCTGTGCAAGAAGCCGAACACGCAGACGATCATCGCGGCGTTCAACAACGCGGTGCTGTACAAGAAGGCCAGCCCGAGCCACGGGCTGCCGCGGATGGTGTATGTGGACAACGGCAAGGACTACCGTGGGAAGCTGTTCGAGACGGGGTACCAGACGGAGGTGAGCCTGGGGCGGCTGAACGAGTCCATCGACACGTGCTCAGTGCTGCAGCTGCTGCACATCGATGTGACCCACGCCCTGGCGTACCAGGGATGGTCGAAGCCGGTGGAGCGGTTTTTCGGGACCATCGAGAACCTGTACATCCGGGAGGCCCCCGGCTGGTGCGGGGACAGCCCGGAGGAGCGGCCGGAGGACTTCAGCCGCCAGCTGCGGCTGATGACGGAGCGGGGCCAGCTGTGGACAATGGACCAGTTGTTCGAGTACCTGCGGGACACGGTGTTCCCCGGGTACTGGAGCCGGCCCCACGAGGGGTACGGCGGGCGGAGACCGCTGGAGCTGTATGAGAGCCTGCCCCGGGCGCGGGAGGACGAGCCCAGCGCGGAGCTGCTTGGGGTGCTGAAGAACAAGAAGCAGACCCGGAAGATCGGCCAGCAGGGCGTCCGGCTGAAGAATGAAGTGTACTGGGACGACGCCATGATCGGCCACGCGGGCGAGGAGGTAACGGTGCTGTACGACGAGGAGGACCTGAGCACCATCACGGTGATCCTGAAGGGCCGGACGCTGTGCGAGGCATCGGTCCACGAACGGATGCAGATGGTGGGCGAGGACCCGGAGGTGGTGGCGGCGCACCAGGCAAAGCAGAAGGGATACGTCAAGGGCGTGGCGGAGCGGATCAAGCGGGCCAGCCGGTACCAGTTCGCCTTGGAGGTGGACGAGAAGCGGAGCCGGGGGACCTACACGACGCTGGAATACGAGAAGGCGGCCCGGGGCCGTAAGGCGAAGCGGGCGGAGCTGGCGGAGCCGAAGGACGAGGGCCCGGACCTCATGCGGGAGAAGCTGCGGGCCAGCGGGGATATGGTGCTCCGGCGGCTGCATGAGCGGCAATAATGCGCGTCATCCTTGTCAAAAAAACGGAGGAGGGAGTCAGATGTTGAACGTGGCGAGAGCGGTCCGGCCTCCTGCGCCGGGGGTGCTGGACGCGGAATGGAGACCTGTCGGGATGCCGCTGCGGCTGCGGGATCACCCGCGGAACGTGCGGGCGGAGGCCCAGCAGCGGGCGCGGGCCCGGCGGAAGATCTTCCAAAGGGTATGCTCAGGGCTGATGGGCCTGTCTTTTCTGCTGCTGATCGGGTTCACGGGCGGCGTAGAGCAGGGCGGGAACCTGGTGGCGGGGGCCATCGGTATGGGGCTGAGCCTGGCCGGCTTTGCCCTGTTTGGGACGCTGGCCGGGATCATTCAGTGGTAGGAGGCGGAATACATGGAAAAGTTGATCCAACTATGCCCGTTCCGGGTAGCAAGCGTGACGGAGCAGTTCTTGACTCAGCCAGGAAGCTACACCCGAACAAAGTTTGAGGCTTGCCTGAAAGAGAAATGCCCGGCCTACGAGCTGAGCTACGCAGACAATGGTGATCGCGTGGAGCGGTGCAAACGGTTGAAATAAGGCCCAAGGCCCAGTCCCGTGGAAGCCGGGACCGCCCCCTTCGGGGGGCGCGGCGCTGACAGCCGGAACGAAAGGAGCGCTGAAAAATGGTACGAGGAAATCTGGCGGAGGAGCTGCTGAAGCTGCGGGAGGAGGAAGGGATCTCTTTCCAGGAGGCAGGGGCCCGGTCCGGGATTGCGCGGAGCACGATCAGCCAAGTGGTCAACCAGGGACTGCGGCTGAAGCCGAACCAGGAGGAGAGCCTGTGGCGTGTGATCGAGGAGGTGCGCGGGGTAAAGGAGCGGCTGGATACCGAGCCGGTGCCGCCGGTGCCCACGGGCTATAAGACGGAGATAGAGCTGTACGAGACGGCGGAGTTCCGGGAGGCCATGGGCTGGTGCTCCTACGTGTACAGCAAGCGGAAGATGGGGGTTTTGGTGGGTCATCCCGGCAGCGGGAAGACCACGATCCTGCGGCACTTCGCAGAAGCGCAGCCCGGCGTGCTGTACGTCGAAGCGTGGCATACGATGCGGATCGGGGACCTGCTGCGGAGCATCGGGGAAGCCATTGGGGTCAGTCTAAAGGGCACCAACTACCAGAACACCCAGGCGCTGATCGCCGGACTGCGGGACCGCGGGGACCTGCTGATCGCCATTGACGAGGCGGAGTACCTGTGCCGGAACAACGTGGATAAGTTTGAGGTGCTGCGTAAGATCTGGGACAACACGGGCACGCCGATCATCCTGTGCGGGACACCTGCGGTGGAGCGGCTGCTGACCGTCGGGCGGCACGGGGAGAACCTGGCGCAGCTGTACCGGCGGAAGGTGGAGCTGAAGCTGAACGGGATCGGGCAGGCGGAGGCACGGCGGATCCTGCAGGAGTACCGTGTGGAGGCAGACGCGGCGGCGGCCTTGGCGGCCATCGCTGCGGATGTGAAGCACGGGGGCATGGGTACGTTCGTGGAGATCCTGGAGCTATGCCTGGAGGCTGCCGAGGGCGGGCCCATCACGGCAGAGATCCTGAAGAGCGCCAAGAAGTACAAGCTGATGTATTGAGGAGGCAAACAGTATGCGTGTGGTGCTGGTAGGGTATCTGCTGGTAACGGCCCTGTTCTACTGCTACACAGGGGCCGTGTGCATTGGGAAGCGGCATGCGCCGGGGGCGGGTACACTGGGGCTTGCACTGGGCGTCCTGGGCGGCGGGCTAATCTGGGCTGCGGTTATGGGGGTGGTGTGAGATGGTAAAGCAGACGCTGGCAGAATGGCGCGCAGAAGGAATCCGTCGGTTTGGGAAGGATCCTGCAAACTGGGCGTTTCGGTGCCCGGCGTGTGGTCGTGAGTTCCGCATACAGGAGTTCCTTGAACTGGGGGCGGGACCCAACGATGCCATCCAGAACTGCATCGGGCGGTTCAACGGACACATGCGGCCACCGAATCAGGCCGACGACGGCCTGGGTTGCGACTGGGCAGCCTATGGACTTTTCCAGACACTGGGCAAGGGCCGAGTAGTCATCGCCGAAGACGGGTCTGAAGTGCCCGTATTCGACTTCGCGCCGGGGGGCGCGGCAGAATGCTGACAATCGTAGTGAAAGTAGACGCGCCGGCAGAGGACGCCCAAGGCGTCAAGGAGGACGTCGCCATCCTACTGGAGCCGCTGGGCGACGTCCGGGTGCTGTCCGTCCGGGCAGAGACGCCGGAGCAATACCGATTTGATCTATAGGAGGAAACAGATTATGGCACGGAAACGGGTAGAAGAAGTGATCGCGGAGTTTGAGAGTTGGGATGATGTGAACCAGGCTCTGGGCACCATCGGGGACAACCAGCGGATGGTGGAGGGCTTTGAGGCGGAGATGCAGGAAAAGATCGACGCGGCGAAGGCAGAGGCGGAAGCGAAGAGCCGGATCTACCTGGAGGGAACGAAACGGCTGGAGGCGCAGATCTGCGCCTTCGCGGAGGCCCATCGGGACGATATGGACGGAAAGAAGAGCAAGACGTTGAATTTCGGGAGCGTGGGATTCCGGAAGAGTACGCGGATCACGCTGCCAAAGGCGCCGGCGAAGCTGGCGGAGATCGTGAGGCAGCTGCTGGAGCGTGGGATGAGCGACTGTGTGAAGCAGGCGGAGCCGAAGATCGACAAGGGGATCCTGGGCAAGTACCCGCCCGCGGACATCATCGCGGTGGGGGCCGGCGTAAAGGTGCTGGACACCTTCTGGTATGAGCCGGATCGGGAGAAACTGGAACGGAACTGAGGGCGGCGATCCGGAAGGAGGCGAAACGAATGGGCATGACCGGAGGTACCCTGACGCCAAAGCAGCTGAAGTGCATCTATGCACTGGGGCGCGCGGGGTGCATGGACAGCGAGGAGCTGCACGGGGTGGTCTACACGGCGGCGAAAAAGGAGCACGTGTCGGAGCTGACAGTGGAGGAGGCCCGGCGGGTGATCGACCGGCTGAAGCTGCTGACGGGTGAGAAGCCGAAACGGGCAGCGGACCGGGCGACCAAAGGGCAGGTGCAGCTAATCTACTCCCTGGCGGAGCGGCTGGGGTGGAGCGAGGAGCCGAAGCGGCTGACGGCCTTTTTGGAGAAGCAGTATGGGATCTCCCATCCCTCCTTCCTGGACCGGCGGAGCACGAACAGCTGCATCGCGGCGCTGAAGGCCATGGCGGCCGGGGGCCGGGGTGAGCGGAAAGGAGGCGCCTGTGGGCAAGTGGACGGATAGTCTGACCATTGAGATGCTGCCGGAGCAGTACCAGCCGCTGGCTGATATCCTGGGCGTACAGCCGCTGCTGAAGCTGGCGGAGCAGTACGGAGGCGCCAGCCTGTACATCCCCAAGGTAGAGGCGCTTGTGAAGGCGCTGCGGGACAAGCGGATCCAGAAGGAGTACAATGGCTACAACGCCAAGGAGCTGGCCCAGAAATACGAGCTGAGCGTAAACTGGGTGCTGAATATCTGCAAGGACAACCCGCTGCCAGAGCAGCAGAGCCTGTTCTGAAAGGTTATTTCTGCAAAGTACTTTGTACAACTGCTTTGACTATATAGTTTGAGCGGAGCGAATTACAATCAATCCCGTGGAAGCCGATCCGGCCTCCACGGGATTTGTCTATTTCAGGAGGGGGCAGCATGGCGGAGTGGGTACAGTGGATCATCCAGGTGGTGGCGTACGGCGTCATCTGCTTCCTGCTGAAGCGTGAGCTGGGCCAGATGGACCAGCGGCATAAGGACCTGCTGGAGCAGATCAAGGCGGTGGAGCGGGAGGCGAAGGCGGACACCCAGAAGGTGGAAGAGAAGCTGGACCGCTTCATCACGGAGCTGCCGTTCAAGTATACGCTGAAGGATGACTTCGTGCGGACGGTGGCGCGCATGGAGAACAAGCTGGACAAGATCCTGGACCGGCTGAACCCGGGGGATCACCCATAGAGAAGAGAAGGAGGAGTTAGGATGGCGGCCAATCTGACGGTGAACGCAAACAAGCGAATCAGGGGCAAGATCCTGATGCTGCTGTACAGTGTGGCGCCCGGGCCTGTGGAGGTGCGGACGATCACCAACAGCCTGCTGGACGCGGGCAGCATCAGTGTGCCGGACCTGGCGCGGCATGTGGACTACCTGGCGGGTAAGGGCTACGTGACCGTGATCGACGAGGAGGACGCGGAGAAGCTGCTGCGGGGCCAGGTCCCCGTGGATGCGTTTCTGAAGCTGACGCCCACAGGCATCGACCTGGTGGAGGGCACCATCGAGGACCTGGGCGTAGACGTCTGACCATGGGGGAGCAGAGAGAGCGCCAGCGGATCAAGTCCCGAGTGGACGAGTTCCCGGATGAGATCCGGGCCCAGCTGGACGGGATGCTGGCGGATGTGAACTACACGTACCGGGAGATCGCGGACACTCTGACCGAGCAGGGCTATGAGATCAGCCGGAGCGCGGTGGGCCGGTATGCCATGCGGCACAACAGTGCTGCGCGGCGGCTGAAGGAAGCGCGGGAACAGACGACCGCCCTGCTGCAGCAAATCCGTGAGAACCAGGACGTAGAGAGCACGGAGCTGGCGTCGGCCATCCTGATCGACGGGCTGACGCGGCGGATCGCCACGGCGGAGGAGGACTTTGACGCCCTGCCGCTGGACAAGGCGGGACGGCTGCTGGTACAGCTGCAGCGGAGCACGATCTACAAGGAGCGGTGGCGGAAGGAACGTCTGGCCGCCATCGAGTCGGTAGAGCGGAATGTGAAGGCGCGGATGCGCCAGATGGTGCAGGACGACCCGGACCTGCTGGAGCGGCTGCAGCAGCTGGTGAGCGAGGCAGCCGCGGAGGAGGCGGGACGGGATGAAGGCTGAGCCGAAGTGGTACGTAGCCCAAGTGCTGACGGGCAGCGAAGCGGAAACGGCCCGCCGCCTGACGGAAGCGGGCATGGAGGCCATCGCGCCGGTTCAGGTGCTGCATGAACGGCGGCACGGTGTGTGGCGGCTGATGCGCCGCACGGTGTTCCCCGGCTACGTGTTCGTGCGTGTGGCGCTGATCCCCCGCACCTATTATCATATCCAGCGCCAGCCCCAGGTGGTGCGGCTGCTGGGCGGGGCCGCCCCGGAGGCGGTGCCGGAAGAGGAAATGGCAGTCGTGCTGCTGTTCGCGCGGTCGGGCCGGGACTTCGGCGTCTCCTGCGGGGAGCGGAGCAACGGCGAGACCGTGATCACCTCGGGGCCGCTGACGGCCCTGCAGGAGCGGATCGTAAAGGTGAACCCAAGGGGGCGCAGGGCAACGGTGGAGTTGACCGTCCTGGGCGAGGCCCGCCGGATCGAGGTGGGGCTCGTTGTGGGACGGGGCGCTCCCTGCGCCGGTACAGCCCCAGCGGAATAGGATCCCGGCAGCGCCGGCGCGCGGTTGATTCGTCCCCGCGCCGGCCGCCGGGGGACATAGCCCCGGCACGCAGCACCGCCCGGAAGGTCGGTGGTGGCGAAGCATACTCAATGACAATACCCGGGCCAGCCCATTCGTGGGGACCACTCCACGGGCCCGGCACCTCCTTTCGTTGCCATGCCCCGGTGCGTGATCGTACCGGGGCATGGTGATGCAAGGAAGAAAGGCGGGAGAGCGCCCAGGCGGGCCCCGAGGGGCCGGACGTGTCCTTTCCCGCCCCCAGAGCGTTTAACGCGTCACAACGCGTTTAGAGCGGCCCACAGGCCCAAGAGAGGAGGCGCGGCCATGCGGGATCTGACGGAGCTGAAGGAACTGCTCAATCCGGAGGGCATCGTGGACGGCCGCATCCTGGCCGCCCAGACGACCTTCTACGAATACTGCAAACTGATGAACCCGAAGTTCTACCGGGATGACCGGCCCTACCAGCGGGACCTGTGCGACACCCTGCAGGGCATCTTCGAGGGGCGGCTGATCAATCCCAAGACTGGCGAGGCATACCGGAACCTGATGATCAACCTGCCGCCCCGGCACGGGAAGTCCTATACCCTGACACTGTTCGTGCAGTGGTGCATGGGGAGGCGGAACGAGACGCGGGTAATCTCTGTGTCGTACAACGATATCCTGGCCGGGCGGTTCGCCCGGAATGTGCGGGACGGGATCGAGGCGGACAAACTGGACAGCAAGGTGCCCATCTTTCACGATGTGTTTCCCAGTACACGGGTTAAGCAGGGGGACGCGGCGGCGCAGCTGTGGAGCCTGGAGGGGCAATTCTTCAACTACCTGGCCACGGGCTTCGGCGGCACCATCACCGGCATCGGCTGCTCCATGGGCATTATTGACGACCCCATCAAGAACGACCAGGAGGCCTTCAACGACCGGGTGCTGGATGAGCAGTGGAGCTGGTACACGGACACCTTCCTCAGTCGAATTGAGGAAGGCGGGATGCAGATCCTTGTCATGACCCGGTGGAGCACGAAGGACCTGTGCGGCCGCCTGCTGGAGAGCGAGGACGGAGACGACTGGTTTGTGTTCTGCCGGCGGGCCTGCCTGGACGAGAATCGGGGGACCATGCTCTGCCCTGCCCTCCTGTCTTTCAAAAGCTATCAGAAGAAGCGGCGGCTGACCAGTGCGGAGATCGCGGACGCCAACTACCAGCAGGAGCCGGTGGACATCAAGGGGAAGCTGTACACCAGCTTCCGCACCTATACGGACATTCCCCGGGACGAGACGGGGCAGCCGGCATTTGGCGAGATCATCAGCTACACGGACACGGCGGACACAGGCGCCGACGACCTGGTGTCCATTGTGGCCGGCGTATACGAGGGCGAGGGGTACATCCTGGATGTGCTGATGACGGACGCCCCCATGGAGCAGACCGAGCCGAAGACGGCGGAGCAGCTGGCGTCCAACCATGTGGCGACAGCCCGGATCGAGAGCAACAACGGCGGCCGGGGCTTTGCCCGGAACGTGGAGCGGCTGCTGTGGGAGATCTACCAGACCCGGAGCGTGAACGTGGAGTGGTTCCACCAGGGGGCCAACAAGCATGCCCGGATCATGACGGGGGCCACCTTCGTGATGCAGCACCTGCTGTTTCCAGAGGGCTGGACCCGGCGGTGGCCGAAGTATTACGCGGCTATGATCAGTTATCAGAAGACGGGTAAAAACAAGCATGACGACGCCCCGGACGCCACGACGGGGATTGCCGAGACGATCCAGGAGCGCGAAGGGAGGGGCACGCTTGACATCTGGTGGGTATAGGGCGGAACGGTCTGCCCGAGAGAGGAGGGACAGCCTATGGGCTGGAGAATAGCGGCGATCAAGGCGGCGGTGAGCGGCAGGCCGGAGGGGATGGCGCGGTTCTTTGCCTCCCGGTGGACCAGCCCGCCGGACCGGAACAGCCAGGAGTTTCTGGAGACCTATGGCAAAAGCCCGCGGCTGTCCCCGGTGACGAAGATCTCCACAGATCTTTCCAACGTGTCCGGAAAGCTGTTCCGGGTAAAGGCCAATGGGGACAGGGATGAGATCACGGACCACCCGTTCCTGGACTTCATGGCCCGGCCCAATCCCCTGCCGTACATGACGCGCAGCGCCTTCTGGAAGCTGCACGAGACGTACCTGATGATCAAGGGCGAAGGGCAGGCGGTTATTGAACGGGATGCGGCCGGGTACCCTGCGGAGCTGTGGCCCATCCCACCCCACTGGGTGGCGGACATCCCCCGGCTGGAGTTCCCCTATTACACCATCCGCAGCCGGGACGGCCTTCAGAGGCTGGTGCCGGTAGCGGATATGTTTATCGTGCGGCAGCTGAACCCCCTGGACCCCTATGGACGCGGACTGGGTGACGCAGAGCCGGTGGCGGACGAGATCGAGACAGACGAGTATATGGCGAAGTGGGCCAAGAAGTTCTTCTTCAACGACGCCACGCCGCCTGTACTGATGTCCGCGCCGGGCATCACAAAGGACGAATACGACCGCTTCACCGCGGCGTGGAACGACCGGCACCGCGGGATCGGGAACAGCCACAAGATGGGGATCATCCCCCGTGACGTGACGGTGAACAAGCTGGTGGACAGCCAGCGGGAGATGGACTTCACGGAGAGCCGGAAGGACCTGCGGGACGCGGTGAACGCCCACTTCGGGGTGCCGCCGGAGATCCTGGGCATCGTGGAGAACAGCAACCGTGCCACGGCCACCCAGGCAAAGATCATCTACGCGGAGAACGTGCTGACACCCCGGCTGCTGGCGCGGCAGGACGCCATCAACGCCCAGCTGCTCCCTTTCTGGGGCGAGGATCTTCTGTGGGAGTATGACGACATCGTGCCGGAGGATACAGAGTTCCGGCTTCAGATGTCCAACGCGGGCCTGAGCGGCAGCGCGATTCTGGTGGACGAGTGGCGGGAGAAGAACGGGTTCGACCCGCTGCCGAAGGGTGCGGGCCAGGTGCTGTTTGTGCCGTATGCCTCCCTGCCGACGAGGCCGGAGGAATTGACAGAAAGCGCGCGCATAAATGCCGGAGAAACGGAAACGCCCGCCCCTGCGGCATCGGAGGCAGCGCCGCCTGACACGGTGCCGGAAACGCCGGCTGGACCGCAGGCCGAGGAGACGGAGCAGCTGGCGGTGGCAAAGGACATCGCGCTGAACGGCGCGCAGGTGACCAGCCTGGTACAGATCGCCCGCAGCGTCTCGCTGGGTGAGCTGGACAGGGAATCCGCCATTGAGATCATTACGGCCGCGTTCCCCTTTGACCGCACCAAGGCGGAACAGATCATCGGGGACGGCGCCGCGCCGGAGCAGGAGCCTCTGCCCGGCATGAAGGGAAACAGCCGGCGCAGGATGCAGCTGGCGCGCCGGGAACGGGCGCAGCTGCTGGCTGTGCAGGAACGTGCTGCCCGGCGGAGCATGGAGCGGTTCTTTGCCGCCCAGACGGCGGAGGTCGTGGCGGCCATGAGGCGTGGGCACAAGGACAGCCGGGAGGACTTCCGGCAGCGCATCCAGTCCGGCCTGGGCCTGACCTTTGACATCGAGGCGGCCCGGCGTCTTGCAAAGGAGGCGCTGGAGCAGCTGATCGACTGGAACGCCCAGGACGAGGCGCTGGCGGCCGTGCTGAATCCCGTGTGGGAGGAAGCCTTCCAGGCGGGGGCCAGGTCCATGGAGGATGCCTTTGGGATCAAGGCGTTGCAGGCCCCGCGGCTGACGGATTACCTGCGGCAGTACGGCTTGGAACGGGTGAAGGGGATCAATGCCACCACCCGGGACAAGCTGGCCTCCTCCCTGGCAGACGGGCTGGAGGCGGGCGAGAGCACGGCCCAGTTGGTCAAGCGGGTGCAGGAGCATATGCCCAAGGTCCAGGCGGAGCGTGCGGCGTCCATCGCGCTGAGCGAGGCCCACACAAGCCTGCAGGCCGGGAGCTTTGAGCAGATGAAATACGGCGGCGTGCGGACGAAGACCTGGATGGACGCCGGGGACTCGGATGTGCGGGACAGCCACCGGAACATCTACCCCAAGACCATCCCCATCCATGAGCGGTTTTCCAACGGGCTGCTGTATCCGGGAGAGCCTGGGGCAGACCCGTCCGAGGTCTGTAATTGCCGGTGCGACCTGCTGCCGGGTGATTTTGAGGAGGCGACAGGATGAAATACCTGCAATTCAAGATGGAAGGCGTAGATGACCAGGGCATCTTCACCGGCCACGCCTCCGTGTTCAACGTGGTGGATCTGGACGGCGACGTGGTGGAGCCCGGCGCGTTTGCCGAGACACTGGCCACCGGCGCCGCTTCCGCCGGGGTGCTCATTTTCGGGCAGCATGAGGACAGGAAGGAGCCCCTGGGGCGGACCCTGGAGCTACGGGAGGACAGCATCGGCCTGTATGTAAAGGGCCAGATTAGCGACACCACCGCAGGCCGGGACTACCGGCAGCTCATCCGTGACGGTGTGCTGGACCAGATGTCCATCGGCTATATCGCCCTGGAGTATTACATTGACGAGCAGCAGGTCCGGCATCTGACAAAGCTGGATCTGCTGGAGATCAGCATCGTGAACTATCCCGCCAACACTGAGGCGCGGATCGAAAGCTATAAAGGAGGCAAAAAACCTATGGAACCGAAAGACACTAAGAGCAAGGAGACCAAGGAGCAGACCACCGAGACCGGCCTGACCCAGGAGCAGCTGCAGGCCCTGCTGGAGCAGGCGGCCGAGGCCGGCGCCGTAAAGGCCCTGAAGGCCATGACGCCGGAGGAGGACGAGATCAAGGAGGAGACGCCTCCCGCGGACGAGACGAAGGAGGACTGCAGGGAGGACGAGACCAAGGCCGCCGGCGAGAAGGACGTCAAGGAGGTTAAGAGCACCGCCCGGCTGGCCGCTGTACAGCGCAAGTATGCGGAGATCTACCTGAATGCGGGAAGCGCGCCCAAGGAGGAGAAGTCCACCCTGCCCGCCGGCATCGGCTGGGTCCGGTATCAGAAGTGCATGATGCGGGCCAACAAGGACTACGACCACGCCGCCCACATCGCCCGGAAGGAGTATGGAGACGCCTTCCTGGAAAAGCAGATCAAAGCGATGAGCGTCACCAGCCCAACGGACGGCGGCTATCTGGTGCCGGAGGTGTACGCCAGCGAGATCATCCCCCTGCTGCGGGATAAGGCCATCGTGCTGAAGCTGGGCGCCTCCACCCTGCCCATGGACCGGGGCAACCTGAACCTGCCCAAGATGACCAGCGGCGTCAGCGCGTCCTATGTGGGCGAGCTGCGCAAGGCCAAGGCGTCCAAGGCGAAGTTCGGCAATGTGCGGCTGTCCAGCAAGAAGCTGATGTGCAAGGTGATCATCAGCAACGACCTGATCCGGTCCAACGCCTACGGCGCGGATCAGACGATCCTGAACGACGCCACCGCCGCCATGGCCCTGGCCATGGACCGTGCGGCCTTTCTGGGGAAGGGCACGGAGTTTGAGCCCATGGGCCTGTTCAACATGGACATCCCCACGGTGGAACTGAACGCGGCCCCGAATGAAGGGACCACGGGCAAGCTGCTGGCAAAGCTCCTGCAGAACAACGCAGACACCAGCAAACTGGGCTGGGCCATCAATGGCTTTGCCTGGGAGGCCTTCTACAATGTGGTACAGGCGGCGTCCGGCCTGTATCTCTACCGGGATCAGATGGACGCCGGCAAGCTGAACGGGCATGAATTTGCGGTGAGCAACCAGATCCCGGTGAGCGCCGCCTCCGGCCGGCCCACGGACATCGTTCTGGGCAACTGGAGCGAATTTATGATTGGGCGCCAGGGCAGCATGGAGAGCGAGATGTTCCGCGAGGGAAGCATCACGGATGAGAACGGCGAGACGGTCAGCGCGGTGGATCAGGACTGCACCATCCTGCGGATCATCGACCTGCATGACTTCGGAGTGCGGCATGAGGAGTCCTTCGTCATTGGCAAGGGCCTGAAGACCGGCGCGTAAGGGTCGAATATGAGAAAGCGAGGCAAGCGAAGCTATGAAACGAAACCTGTATGGAAGCATCAAGGCCATGCCCTATACCAGCGGCAAAGCCGTAGACCGCAAGGGGTATCTGTCGGCTGTCCTCGCCGCAAGTGCAAGCGCGGCCGGAACGCTGGCTGTGGCCGTCACCGAGTGCGACACAGCGGACGGCTCCTTTACGGCAGTGGCGGATGAACGTGTGGCCATGGGCCGGGCTCTCAGCAGCATCGCCGTCGGTCAAAACGAGCTGGTGGCGGTGGATCTGGACCTGGTGGGCTGCAAGCAGTACATCAAGGTGACCGTAACGCCGGGCGGCAGTGCCGCAGCCACCTACGCCCTGGTGCTGGGTGATCCCGCCCGGATGCCTGTGGAGGAATAAGGCATGGGCACGGCCACGCTGCGGACCAATGCCCTGACCACGTTGCCGGCACTGAAGGCGGTGCTGGGCCTGTCAGATGAGGACACCGGCTCTGACGGCATGCTGATCCAGCTGATCAACCAGGCGTCCGCCTCCGTTGAGCGGGCCCTGGGGCGGAAGCTGCGTCGGAGCGACTACGTGGAGCGGCTGAAGGGCACAGGCAGCCAGTACCTCCTGGTGGAGCACTACCCTATCGTGCGCGTGGCATCTATCAAGCAGGCCGGGGAGGAGATCGACCCCGGCCTGTATGATATCGCCACGCAGGGGAACGCCGGGGTGATCTGCAAGGATGACGGCTGGACCTACTACGGCTATCCCCAGGGGCTCACCGGCGACCCTGTGACCGGGAGCCGGAATATTGAGGTGAAATACACCGCGGGCTATATCCTGCCATGGGAGGCTACGGAGGAAGAGCCGGCGGACCTGCCGGCGGATCTGGAGGGCCTGGTCCAGGAGATGGTCAAGTACGCCTTCGGAAGGCTGGAGACTGGGGGAAGCGCAGGATTAAAGGCATTCTCCATCAGTGACGTGCGCTGGGAGTGGTCCGAGGACACTCCATCCTCCTGGCAGGAGATCATCAACCAGTATAAGCGGGTGTGGGTATGAGGCATGTTACCGTGGAGCGGGACGACTGGACGCCCTGGTATGAGCGGACAAAGGCGGAGCTGGCGCAGCTGGCCCAGGCGGAGATCCATGTGGGTATCCTGGGCAGCGCGGGCGGCGAGCTGCTGAAGATCGCCGCCGTCCACGAGTTTGGCGCCACCATCCACCCCAGAAATGCGAAGAACCTGGCCATCCCCCTCTCCCCCAGAGCGAGGGGGCGCAGCCCCCGGGACTTTGACGACCTGTGGACCTATGATAACGGCGAGGACCGCTTCCTGGTCCGGGACAAGGGGAAGACCGGTCTGGAGTTTCTGTACCTGCTGCTGCCCTCCGTGACCATCCCGGAGCGGTCCTTCATCCGGGCCGGGTACGATGGGAACAAGGACCTTCTGGCAAAGGCCTGCGAGAACGCGGTCCGCCGGGTGGTGCTGGGGGAGCTGACGGCAGAGCAGGCGTGCCACAACATCGGCACGGCGGCCGTGGCCATGATCAAGAAGTACATGCGCACGGTGCAGCCGGCCAAGGGCAGTATTACCCTGGCCAGCGCGCCGGGGAAGACCACGCCCCTGGTACAGACTGGGCGGCTGCGGGACAGTATCACATATGAGGTGACCGGACTATGAGAACCTTTGGAAAACCCATGCTGCCCCGGGGCATCCTGCACGAGCTGGTCGAACTGCGGGCAGGACCCGGGGGCTACGATCCGGACAATGGCGGCCAGTGGGTGCGCAGCGAGCCGGAGCGGATCCCCTTTCAGGGCGTTGTACTGGTCGTATCCGAAGACGACTGGCAGAAGGCGCCCCAAGGGACCTTCACCCGGAACAGCCGTAAGATCTATACCAATGGCCACGCCCTGGGCGTCGGCAGCCGGGTGTACGACCCGGAGAGCGGCGCCACCTACACGGTGACCGGCGACCTGGACCACGGTGCCATCCATCCCCTGCGCCGGTTTGTGGCGGAGCGTAAGGGGGAGGCGGCGCCAAAATGACACAGAAGGCGCTGCGCAATCTGCTGACCCGGGAGCTGTACGCCTACCTGGGCGGGCCCAAGGTGGTTCTGTCCGACCAGGTGATGCCGGAAGCGGAGTACCCCTACCTCTATTACCAGAGCGTACAGCAGCATATCCCCGGCCCGTACAACCAGTACGATGAGGGGCAGGCCGGAGCGGACGCCTTCACCCAGCGGCGCAGCGAGGAGGCCCAGGCGTCCTTCAGTTTTACCGCCTGCAGCATGGACCGGG
>USMP01000003.1 GCA_900555795.1 uncultured Eubacteriales bacterium | reverse complement strand
AGATCAACCTTCTGGTGCTGGATGAGCCCACCAACCATCTGGATATCGACAGCCGGGAGTGGATTGAGGAGGCGGTGGAGGCCTACGAGGGGGCGCTCCTCTTCGTCAGCCACGACCGCTACTTCATCAACCGCTTTGCCACCCGGATCTGGGAACTGGAAAACGGCGTGATTACCGACTACCCCGTGTCCTTCCCCCGCTATCGGGAGATCAAGGAGCGGGAGCGGCGTGAGGCCCAGGAGCGCAGCCGCCTCCAGCGGCAGGCGGAGGAGAAGGAGCGGATCGCCGTCCAGAAGGCCGCCCCGCGGGGAGGCCGCGCTCAGCAGGCCGCCCGGAAGCAGATGACCATCTGTGAGCGGGAGATGGGAAAGCTGGAGGAGGAGATCCGTGCTCTGGAGGCCGAGATGGAGGCAAACGCCTGCGACTATGAGAAGTACGGCGCCCTCTATGAGGAGAAGGAGAAGCTGGACGGCCAGCTGCTGGACCTTATGGGGAGGTGGGAAAAGCTGGCGGAAGAGGCGGAAGCATAAGAAATGAGGATACGAAAGAAATACGCGGTCTGCGTGATCCTGGCGGCACTGTTTGTCCTGCTGGGCGTCCCGCTCCGCTTTGTCTACACCCCTATGCGCTTCACCGGCTTTCTGCTGCTCTGCGCCGCCGGGGCGGTGGGGCTCTATGTGCTGCTGGACCTGTGGAGCCGGAGGAGACGGGCGGGAGTGATCTGCAAACGGATTTTTCTGGGCCTTATAGCGGCGGGGTTTCTCCTCTTTGCCGCCATGGAGGCTTGGGTTCTGTCCTGGGCGAGGACGGACGGGGACACGCCGGTTTCCGCCGTGGTGGTCCTGGGAGCGGGGGTCAATGGAACCACGCCCTCCCTCAGCCTCCAGGTCCGCCTGGAGGCGGCTCTGGACTATATCGCCCAGAGGCCCGGCATCCCCATTGTGGTGACAGGCTCCCAGGGGCCAGGGGAGGATATCAGCGAGGCTGCGTGCATGGCCGGCTGGCTTGCGGACCGGGGAGTGGATCCGGCACGTATCCTCCTGGAGGATCAGGCGGACAACACGGAGGAGAATATCCGCTATTCCCAAGAGGTGCTGTATGACGCCGGCGTGGACACCACCGGCAGCATCGCCGTGGTGACGTCGGACTACCACCTGTGCCGGGCGGCATACCTGTGGGGCGTACCCTGGATGGTCCCCGTGGCGGCCCACATGCCGGACAGCTTCTGGCCTCTGACTGTCAACTATTATATCCGCGAGGCCTTTGCCATGGCGGCGGAACTCACAAAGGACTTTGCCGCAGTGGTGAAGCACGCTTTCTAAAGAAGGAGGACACAGCCTATGTCCAACATTTTATGCCTCTATTTCAGCCGCACCGGCGCCACGGAGCAGCTCATGGAGGATATCGCCCGTGAGGTGGACGGGGAACTGGTGAAGCTGGAGGACGGGGTGGACCGGTCGGGCCTCATCGGATGGCTGCGCAGCGGCTTCCAGGCCGTGGCCCGGACGGTGCCGCCGGTAAAAAAGCCGGAGACAAAGCTGCTTTTATCCCAGTACGATCTGGTGGTTGTCGGCACCCCTGTGTGGGCGGGCCGGTGCAGTGCGCCGGTGCGCAGCTTCCTGAAGGAGTACGGCGAGCAGCTGAAGAAGGTGGCCTACGTGCTCACCCGCAGCAGCGATGTGCGCTATGAGGAGGTCTATGACCAGATGGACACCTATCTTCGCCGTCCCCATGTGCGGGCTGTGACCATCCGGCCGGGCACGGTGGGCGCCAGCTTCTGGCGGGAGGAATTTTTGTCCGGCATCCGGGAGGATGGAAAGGGGCGGCAGGAGAATGCTTAATAAATTGAAGGATATCGAGGCCCGTTATGAGGACCTGTCCCGCCAGCTGGAGGACCCGGCAGCCTACGCCGACCCGGAGCGGCTGAAAAAGCTGAACCGGGAGCAGAAGGAACTGGCCCCCGTGGTGGAGGCTTACCGGGCCTATCGCCGGGCGGAGTCCGACGCCGCCTCCGCCCAGCAGCTGCTGGGCGACCCGGAACTGCGGGAGATGGCCCAGGAGGAACTGCACCAGGCCAAGGCGGATATGGAGCGGCTGTCGGAGGAACTGAAGCTCCTCCTGCTGCCCCGGGACCCCAACGACAGCCGCAGCGTGGTCATGGAGATCCGCGGCGGCGTGGGCGGGGAGGAGGCCATGCTCTTTGCCGCCGATCTCTTCCGCATGTACAGCATGTATGTGGAGGGCCGGGGCTGGAAGCTGGAGATAGTCAGCGCCAACGAGACGGAACTGGGGGGGCTGAAGGAGATCAGCTTCCTGGTAGAGGGCGACGGGGCATACTCCCGACTGAAGTTTGAAAGCGGCACCCACCGGGTACAGCGGGTGCCGGTGACGGAGTCCTCCGGCCGCATCCAGACCTCCGCCGCCACGGTGGCGGTGCTGCCGGAGGCGGAGGAGGTGGAGTTTGCCATCAACCCCGCCGACCTGCAGATCGACACCTTCCGCTCCTCCGGGGCGGGGGGGCAGCACGTAAACAAGACCGAGTCCGCTATCCGCATCACCCACCTGCCCACCGGCGTGGTGGTGGAGTGCCAGGATGAGCGCAGTCAGTACAAAAACAAGGATCGGGCCATGAAGATTCTCCGCTCCAAGCTCTATGAGGCGGAACTGGAGAAGCAGAACGCCGCCATTGCCCAGCAGCGGCGCAGCCAGGTGGGCTCCGGCGACCGGTCCGAGCGCATCCGCACCTACAATTTCCCCCAGGGCCGGGTAACGGACCACCGGCTGACCGGGGACAACAAGAATTTCAGCATTGATGCCGTGATGGCGGGCCGGCTGGACCCCCTCATTGATGCCCTGGTGACAGCGGACCAGGCCGCCAAGCTGGCGGCCTCGGCGGAGTAGGGGGCTGCCATGGAGACAAAAATGTATGTCATCACCGACCCGGTCCGGCAGGGGCCGGAGGTGGAGGAGGCTGCCGCCATCCTCCGGAGGGGAGGGCTTCTGGCCATTCCCACGGAGACGGTGTACGGCCTGGGGGCCAACGGGCTGGACCCGGCGGCGGTGCGCCGCATTTTTCAGGCGAAGGGCCGTCCCCAGGACAATCCTCTTATCCTCCATGTGCCCTCCGCCCACTGGCTGGAGCGGTACTGCCGGGATGTGCCCGACGCGGCCTACGCCCTGGCGGAGCGGTTTTGGCCGGGGCCTCTGACCATGATTCTGCCCCGGCGGCCTGTGGTTCCCGACGAGACCACCGCGGGCCTGGATACCGTGGCCATGCGCTGCCCGGACCACCCGGTGACGCTGGCCATCATCCGCGCCGCCGCCGTGCCGGTGGCGGCGCCCAGCGGAAATCTCTCCGGGCGGCCCAGCCCCACCTGCGCCGCCCACATGGTGGAGGATATGGCGGGGCGCATCGAGGGAATTGTGGACGGAGGGCCCTGCCAGGTGGGGGTGGAGTCCACCATTCTGGATCTCACCACCCCCGTGCCCCGGCTGCTGCGTCCCGGCGGACTGCCCCTGGAGAGCCTGCGGGAGGCGCTGGGACAGGTGGAGGTGGACCGGGCGGTGCTGGCCCCCCTGGGGGCGGGAGAGAGGCCCAAGGCCCCCGGCATGAAGTATCGCCACTACGCCCCCAGGGCCCCTGTCACCGTCGTCACGGGGGCGGGGGAGCGCACCGCCCGCTATATCCGCTCCCACCTCTCCGAGGCCACCGGCGTCATCTGCTTCAGCGAGTACGCGGAGGACTTCCCCGGCTGCGTGGTGGAGTCCATTGGCGCTGCCGGTGACAAGGCGGAGCAGGCCCGCCGGGTGTTTGACGCCCTGCGCGCCTTCGACGCCACCGGCGTCACCGCCATCTTTGCCCAGTGCCCCGGCGACGCGGGGCTGGGCCTCGCCATCGCCAACCGGCTGAAGAAGGCGGCCGGCTTCCAGGTGGTGGAACTGGGGGAGGGGGAGCGGTGATAGTAATCGGCATCACCGGCCCCACCGGCTCCGGCAAGACAACCGCCCTGGCGCAGCTGGAGAAGCTGGGCCTGGAGGTGGTGGACTGCGACGCCCTCTACCACCGCATGCTCTCGGAGAGCGAAAGCCTCCGCGCCGCCCTGGAGGGGGCCTTCGGGCCGGTGTTCCTGCCGGACGGGGGCCTGGACCGGGCCGCCCTGGCCCGCCGGGTGTTCTCCGACAGGGGGGAACTGAACCGGCTCAACGCCATTGTCTTTCCCGCCGTGGGCGCCGCCGTGGAGGGAAGGATCGCCGTCTGCCGCCGCCGGGGCCTGGTCATCGACGCCATCAATCTCATCGAGTCCGGCATGGGGCGCCTGTGCGACGTGACGGTGGCCATCACCGCGCCGCCCCAGGTCCGTATGGGGCGGATCATGGCCCGGGACGGCATTGACGAGGAGCGGGCCATGGAGCGCATCCGGGCCCAGAAGAACGACCAGTATTACCGGCAGCACTGCTCCTTCCTGCTGGAGAACCGGGCCGGGAGCCGGGAGGAGTTTTCCACGCTGATCCATGAATTTTTCAGTGATTTATTACAGGATATGGAGGAATGAATGATGAACGCGAACGAGTGGAAGGACAAAATCTGCTACACCCCGAAAAATGGCTATGACCGCATGCCGGAGGGGGAGCGGGAGGCCATGGAGGCCTACTGCACGGGCTACAAGGCATTTCTGAACGCGGGTAAGACTGAGCGGGCCTGCGTGCGGGAGGGCATCCGCCTGGCGGAGGCCCAGGGCTTCAAGCCTCTGGTTCGGGGCATGACCCTCTCCGCCGGGGACAAGGTCTACCGGGACAACCGGGGCAAGATGCTGCTGCTGGCGGTTATCGGGGAGGAGAGCCTCTCCCGGGGCGCCCAGATCACCGCCGCCCACGTGGACTCCCCCCGCCTGGACCTGAAGCCCAGCCCTCTCTATGAGGACAGCGAACTGGCCTACCTCAAGACCCACTACTACGGCGGCATCCGCAAGTATCAGTGGGTGGCCATCCCCCTGCAGCTGAAGGGCGTGGTGGCGCTGAAGGACGGCACGGTGGCGGATGTGGCCATTGGCGAGGGGGATGAGCCGAAGCTGGTGGTGAACGACCTTTTGCCCCACCTGGGTGCGGAGCAGGGGAAAAAGACCCTCAACGACGGCATTGCCGGCGAGCAGCTGAACCTGCTGGTGGGCAGCGAGCCTCTCACCGGCGCCGAGGGCGACCGGGTGAAGATCCAGGTGATGAAGCTGCTCTATGAGAAGTACGGCTTTACGGAGGAGGACTTTATCTCCGCCGAACTGGAGGCGGTGCCCGCCATGGACGCCACGGACATCGGCCTGGACCGCAGCATGATCGGCGCCTACGGCCACGATGACCGGGTCTGCGGCTATGCCGCCCTGAAGGCCATGCTGGATCTGGAGGCCACCCCGGGAAGGACCGCTGTCTGCGTCCTGGCGGACAAGGAGGAGATTGGCTCCGTGGGCGTGTCCGGCATGCAGACTGCCGCCTTTGACACCTTTATGGCCGACCTGTGCGAGAGCCAGGGCGTCCACGTCCGGGAGTGCCTGGAGCACTCCTTCTGCCTCTCCGCCGATGTCACCGCGGCCTACGACCCCAACTTCCCCGACGTGTATGAAAAGCGCAACAGCGCCCGCCTCAACTACGGTGTGGGCCTGTGCAAGTACACCGGCAGCCGGGGCAAGGGCGGCGCCAGCGACGCCTCCGCCGAGTTGGTGGCCTATGTCCGCCGCCTCTTTGACCAGGCCGGCGCCATCTGGCAGATGAGCGAGCTGGGCAAGGTGGACGCCGGCGGCGGCGGCACGGTGGCCGCCTATATGGCCAACCGCAACATCGACACCATCGACGCCGGCGTCCCCGTGCTGGCCATGCACGCCCCCTTTGAGGTGGTGGGCAAGCTGGATTGCTACATGACCTACAAGGCCATGGCGGCGGTTTACGCCGGATAAGGGCGGATTTTTCGGCGGCAGCGGAAGAAAAAATCCGGATTTGCCGTTTATCGATAAAAGCGGCAGCCTCTGGAAAAATTTTTTGAAATTTCTGTATGGAAAATTGAATTTGTAACCGAAAATGTAACCGGCGTGTGCTATAATGACAGCGTAGACAGGAAGCGGTCCCGTGTCAGAGCGGGACAGCGGAGGGCTCCATAGAGTGGGGCCCGCGAGAGTGAAACGGCAAACCGGCTGAAAAGCCGGGACGCAAAGCTAAGGGGGCTACGGCGGGGCCGAACAGGCGCGCTAAGCCAGCCCGGCTGCCAAATCTCAATCTTCCGAATTTCACTTGTGAAAGGAGAATGAGAAATGGCAAAACTGAGCAAACGGGTATTATCTGTCATCCTGTCTTTGACGATGATGCTCACCCTGCTGCCGACGACAGCCTTTGCCTCGGGCCGTGTCACCATCGACTGTGACACCCGGGACGGGGCCACGGTTTCGGTGACGGGGGACCTGCCCGAGGACGCCACGGTTTCCGCCGATGCGGTCAGCGTGGATGTGGAGGGCATCAAGATTGTAGCCGCCTATGATATCAATATCTATGACGGCAACGGAGACCTCTGGCAGCCGGAGGGCGGCGTGGAGGTGACGATCCAGTCCCAGGATTTCCAGGACTATGAGGATCTGAGTGTGTACCATGTGGACCCGGAGGCGGACAGCGCCGGCGGCTATGTGGAGCATATCGGACGTACCATGAGTTTCCTGGGCCGGGTGCTCGATTTCCTCGAGCAGATGATGGACGCCGACTGGAACCGGGGCGGGGACAGCGTCTCCTTCACGGCGGAGCACTTCTCCATCTACGCCATCGGCACCCCCTATGTGGCAACCTACACCTTCTATGACGCGGATGGTGGGGAGATTGCCGGCGCCACCCAGATCCTGAAGGCGGATGAACCCATCCAGGTGCCCGAGGCCCCCGCCAAGGACGGCGGCGTGTTCACCGGCTGGTATCTGGACGGGACGGACTTCCCCGTTGAGGACGGCGATACCCCCAGCGACCTTCTGGCCAACCTGACCGAATCCGATCAGGACTACCACGTCTATCCCCACTACGAGGATGTGTACGCCGTATACTTCCTGGATGAGGACGGCCAGGTGGTGAAAACCATCCAGGCCTCCCAGAAGGACGATGTGGCGGTCAGCACGGATGTGGCCTCCTTCACCCCCCAGGGTGACTACCGGCTGACCGGCTGGTCCCTGGAGGAGGACGGTACGGCCGTCAGCAGCGTCAGCTTTGACGACGCGGTGGACGGCGCGGTGTATCTCTACCCGGTGTTCCAGAACGCCTACTGGGTCCACTTTGACACCCAGGGCGGTACCGGCGTCGCCTCCCAGGCGGTAGCCGCCGGGGAGACTGTGGCTGAACCCGCGGCCCCCACCCGCACGGGCTATGCCTTTGCCGGCTGGTACACGGACCCGGACTGCACCGACGGAAACCAGGTGTCCTTCCCCTATGCGCCCAGCGCTTCCACCACCCTGTACGCCAAGTGGAGCGGGGAGCAGGCCGGCTATACCGTGGTCATCTGGTTTGAGAAGCCCAACGTCTCCGGGACCCCCGATCCCACGGTGAGCAAGGCGGACTACGCCTACTACGCCTCTACGGAGGCCACCGGCGCCGTGGGCAGCCAGGTCACGTGGACGGCGGCGGACGCCGCGTACAGTGTGCCCAGCGTGAATGGGATCCCTGTGGGCGAGTTTGCGTACAGCGAGACCGCCACGGTCAAGGGCGACGGCACCACCGTGCTGAACGTGTACTGCAACCACAAGGTGTTCACCTACCAGTTCACGGTGGTTCACGGCTCCATGACCATCGGCGGCAATACCTATGGCCGGGTGCTGACCTGCACCAAGGAGGAGCACAGCCACGGTAACTGGTGGAATAGCAGCTGCTATGAGTTGGATTGCCCCTACGGTGGGACTGGCATAAGGCATTTGTTCCACGATAAGAACTGCTATACCCTGGTTTGCACCAAGGAAGAGCATAGTCATACTTCCAGCTGCTACAGTGACAATCCCTACACCCTCGATCTGAAGTATGAGCAGGACATCGGCGATGTGTGGCCCAGCCTAGCCAACGCCACCTTCGACTTCGCTTTCGGCGGCTGGGATCCGGATATTTCCAACAGCGACTGGGTGACGAAGAAGCTGGTGGTTTCCCCGGATATGCTGCCCTCCAGCGGCAGCACGGTGACGCTGACGTCCATTGAAGAGGACAACGAGAGGACCGTGGGGTACTGGTTTGAGCAGCTGCCCGGCCAGACGGGGACCACCTATACCTATAATGGTGTGACCTATGTGAAGGACCTCACCTACTCCCAGAGTTACAACAACAGCGGCAATCTGAGCCCCAAGGACATTGCCGGGTTCACCAATATCAAAAACGGTTCCGGCGGTACCAACTTCAATATCCCCGCGAACCAGGGCGGCGGAGACAACTACAGCTTCCTGTACCGCCGCAACCGCTGGACCCTGTCCTTCAACACCCAGGGCGGAGCGACGGCTGTTCCCTCCGTTGGCAATGTGATGTTCGGCCAGAGCCTGGCGGACCAGGTTCCCGCCGGCTACGTCGAGGGGACCACCAAGAAGACGGTGGACGGCGTGGAGTACACCTTCACCGGCTGGTACACCACCGCTGAGTGCTATGAAAAGTACAACTTCTCCACCGGCACCATGCCCAACAGCAACATGACCCTTTTCGCCGGCTGGTCCGCCAAGACCTATACCGGTATGGTGTTCACTTTTGTCACCGGTACGGACCCGGCGGCCACCTGGTCCATCCCCTACGGCACGTCTGTAAACGCCTACCTGGCGAACAACGGCCTGGAGATGCCGGAGCCTGTGTACAACTTGGCAACCTCAGGGTAGAGCACCTTAGTGACAGAGTTGATTACATCCATGTTCTCCACAGTAATCATAATGGCCTCCCGCACATACTGATAGCCTTTGATGTGGGCAGGCACACCCACCTCGTGGATAATGGATGTCACCAGTTCCTCCAGCCCCGGCGTGTGAAGCTGGCTGTTCTGCTTTTCCGCGATGCGCAATAAATTCTCCACCATGGCGTTCTCGTTGTAGGGCTTGCTGATAAACATGGAGGCTCCCAGTTTTCCTGCCTCCGCCACCATCTCCTGGCTGACAAAGTGGGAAATCGCCAGCACTTCCGGTCTGCCGTCTCCCAGAGACGTCAATCTGCGCAGAACACTCAAGCCGTCCAATCCAGGCAGCAGCAAGTCCAGAAGCAGCAGGTCCGGCTGTGTCTCCTGTACCAGCTGCAGCACCTGGCTGCCATCACCGGTGGATCCCGTCACAGTGAAACGCCCACTCTGTTCAAGAGCCGTTTGCAGCATGAGTCGCGCGTCCTCATCGATGTCTGCTAACACGATCTTTATTCCATTGTCCATCTTCGCCTAGTTCCCCTTCTCAAATTTTGCATGCCGCGACATATATTGATGCTCATCCATCCAATCTGACGAAATCTCGAAGTTTCGTGGCGCCTTATCTACAAATTACCATAAACGGACAGAAAACTCAAGTCGAAACTTGGCGCTTATTCCTAATAATCGATCCAAATTTTTCGACAAAATAGTAAATTTATGTCATTTTTGATTAAAAAATTGAGGTGTGCTATATATACGTCCCGGGAAACCCGCTTATGATAGAGAAACCGCAACATGCAGACAGGCCCCGCAGCGTCTGCGGGACCTGTCTTTTCACCATCCGGTCCAGAGCGAAAACGGGCCGCCGGGGCCGAAGGTCAGCGGTGGACAGACGGTCTGCTACTCCAGGTCCTGCGCCGCCGTGCTCAGCATATTTTCAATAAGAATTCCATAGCCCTTCTCCGGGTCATTGACCATCACATGGGTAACGGCCCCCACCAGCTTGCCGTCCTGCAGGATGGGACTGCCGCTCATCCCCTGGACAATCCCGCCGGTGGCCTCCACCAGAGCCGGGTCCGTCACCCGCAGCAGCAGATTTTGAACCTCGGCAGTGTCCAAAACCCGAACAATCTCCACGCTGTAGGCCTCCACCAGGTCGCTTTTGACATTGGACAGGATTACGGCGGGCCCGGTATGAACCTCCCCGGCTTCGGCCACCGGCACCGCCTGGCCATCCAGATCCAGCCCCGCCGCCTCCAGGTGGCCAAATACACCGCGCTCCGTGTTGGCGTACAGGGTGCCAAGATCCTCCGTCAAATTAAAACTGCCCTTCAATTCTCCCGGCTCCCCGGCCACCCCCCGCTTTACCGCCTTGACAGAGGCCTCCATCACCGTGCCGCCGCCCAGGGGCATCAGCAGTCCCGTGTCGCAGTCCGTGATGCCGTGGCCCAACGCGCCGAAGGTGCCGGTGGCGGGATCGTAGAACGTCACCGTGCCAATACCCGCCATGCTGTCGCGAATCCAGGCTCCCAGACGGTAGGTGCCGTCCGGTCCCCGCACCGGCCGCGCCACCAGGGTCAGGTCCTCCTCTCCCCGGCTGACCGCAAGTTCCACCGCGCCGCCGCGCTGGAGCATGGCTGCAAACTGCTCGCTGCTCTCCACATCCTCCCCGTTGGCCTCCTCAATGACATCGCCAATCTGGAGGCCGCAGTCCACACCCGGCGTGCGGACGCCGCCGGCGCCCTCCACCTCCACCAATCCGATGACCACGACGCCCTCGGCAAAGAGTTTGATGCCTACTGTGTGCCCAACGGGCACCAGGGTCTTGGCCTGAAGCACCGCCGCCCGGGCGGGCGCCTGCAGCCCCCACAGGGCCGTCAGGCACATCAGTCCGCTAAGGAAAAAAGCGCTGCCCCGCCGGCCCCTCTTTTTCCGACAGATCATCCATCTCATCACCCCTCTTCCAAAATTTGCCGCCTTGCTTAAATGGGCAGCGATGTTACTTTGTGTCGATTTGGGGAGAATAAACGGCGCAGGAATTTCTAAAATGCGGCGTGTTTGGCAAGACAGAATCTGGCAGTGCCGCCGCCGGGACAAAAGAAAAACGCCCCAGGCCAAAGTCTGTGGCGTTTGGAAGGAACTGGTTTTTAAAAACGCCCCGGCGGCCAAAAGGCCGCTGGGGCGGATGTATCAGCGCTCGTTATTAAAGATGCGGAGAATATCGTTGAAGGGGTCGTCCTCCTCCTTCTTCTCCTCCTGGCCCCCCAGCACCGTGCTCTCAAAAAGTTTGCGCACATCGCCGCCAGCGGCGGCCACAGCGGCGGGGGAAGCCTCCTCCACCCGCTTCTCATCAAAGCCGGTGGCAATAACCGTGACGCGGATCTCGTCATCCAGCGTCTCGTCAAAGGTGGCGCCGAAGATGGTGACAGCGTCGGGATGTACGGCGGACTGGACCAGGGAGGCCGCCTGCTCCACCTCCTCCAGGCCGATGTCCATGGAGCCGGTGACGTTGATGAGGATACCCCGGGCCCCGTTGATGGAGGTCTCCAGCAGGGGGCTGGAAATGGCCATACGGGCGGCCTCCTCGGCCTTGCCCTTGCCGGCGGCACGGCCCACACCCATATGGGCCAGGCCCGCGTCCTTCATAATAGCGGTGACATCGGCAAAGTCCAGGTTGATGAAGCCGGTTTCCCGGATCAGATCGGAGATGGACTGCACCGCCTGCTTCAATACGTCGTCAGCAATCTCAAAGGCGTTGGCAAAGGTAATCTTCTGGTCGGTGGCGTGCTTGAGCCGGTCATTGGGGATAATGACCAAGGAGTCCACCTTGTCCTTCAGATCGGCAATGCCCTCCTCGGCGGCGCGCATCCGGCGGGGGCCCTCAAAGCCAAAGGGCTTTGTCACCACCGCCACGGTAAGAATCCCCTGCTCCTTGGCGGCCTCGGCCACAATGGGGGCCGCGCCGGTGCCGGTACCGCCGCCCATGCCAGCGGTGATAAACACCATGTCCGTGTCCTCCAGGGCCTTGGTCAGCTGGCTGCGGCTCTCCTCGGCGGCCTTCCGGCCCACGTCCGGATTGGCCCCGGCGCCCTGGCCGTGGGTCAGCTTCTCGCCGATCTGGATTTTATACCCAGCGCTGGATACATTGAGCGCCTGCTTGTCCGTATTCACCGCCACAAAATCCACGCCGCCCACACCAGAGCGCACCATGCGGTTGACCACGTTATTTCCGCCGCCGCCCACGCCGATGACCTTGATCTTCACCACATTGTCGGGGGCAGTTACCAGTTCAAATGCCATAGTGGGGAACCTCCTACCACAAATTGTATCATTTGTATCAAACCGGGCCGTATGGCCACAAGATAAAGTGTCATATCTTTTTACTATTGTATGCTTTTTTCCCCATGAGGTCAATAGCATATTTCCGCATTTTTGAATTTTTTGAGCAAAAACAGCGGTTCGGAAAAACTTTCCAAATTTGTCTGTCTTTTTTAGGAACTGTACGGGATAAAGCGGACCTCGTTATCGTCCTTCATGGTCATACGGATAATGCCGCTCTCATTCGGCTCCAGACGGCTTACCGTCGCCAGCAGGCAATCCAGCTTAAAGGCAAAATCCCCGTCGTAGGGCAGTTCCACCTGGAAGCGGCCGTCATACTCCATCGTCAGCTTTTCTCCGTCCCCGGCGTCCAGCGCCCCGGCCCGGGGGAGCATCCCCCGCTTCTCCAGTTCTCCCAGCAGTTCCAGCAGCCGCTCTCCGCTGAGGTTTCCCTCCCCCAGGCGCAGAGGCTGACTGACCGCGGGAGTCAGAGCCTCCAGCCCCCGCAGCACCAGATAGTCCTGGGCGGCGGTGCTGTCGCAGGACTCCAGCAGCTTTCCCCCGGCGCTGACAAGCCACCAGGAGCCGCCGCCCTCCACGGCGGCCACCGCCGTTGTCTCCGTTACCTCAATCAGCAGGGTGTCCGGCAGCCTGCGGCTGATGCGCACCTCGGTAATATAGGGCAGCTGCGTATATACCTGTTCGGCGATCTGGTACTTATCCAGCAGGATCAGATTCTCCCCCGCCGTCACGCCGGATACCGCCTCCACCTGCCTGGCGGTATAGCGGCTGTTGCCCGTGACCACCACCTGGCTCACCTTAAAAAACAGGGTAAGAGCCGCCACGATGGCCACCGCTGCCAGCAGCACGGACAGGACCCGCAGCAGCGGGCCCAGGCTGCCCCGCCGGCGCCGCCGCCGGGTATTGCGCCTTCTCGGCATGCTCTCACTCCTCTCCCCCGGCGGGGACCGCCCGGGTCCCCGGCAGGACATTTTCCTCCCAGCCGGACCGAAGCCCCCAGCCGGCTGCAAAACTCCTACTGCTCCCAACGGATACCAGCCCCCAGGGCAGCCAGATCCCGCACCGGGTCCTCATAGCCCCGCTGGATGTGATGAACCTCTCCCACCCGGGTCTCCCCCTGGGCGGACAGGCCCGCCACCAGCAGCGCGGCTCCACCCCGCAGATCCGTGCACCGCACCGCCGCACCGCAAAGCTGGGGTACACCCGTCACCACCGCCACCCGGTCCGCTACGCTGATATCCGCCCCCATCCGCCGCAGTTCATCCACGTGGCGGTAGCGGTTTTCAAAAATATTTTCCACAAACACCGTGGCCCCCTGGCTGCGCAGCAGCGCCGCCATCAGGATGGCCTGGGCGTCCGTGGGAAAGCCGGGATAGGGAGCGGTGCGCAGGGCGCCGATAGCCCGGAGATTGCCGCTGCTCTGCAGCGTGATGAAGCCGTCTCCCCCCACCACCCGGCAGCCCGCCTCATGGAGGGCCGCGGTGACAGTGGACAGATGCCGGTAATTTACCCCCTGCAGTTCCACTTCGCCTCCGGCGGCTGCCACGGCGGACAGATAGGTGGCAGCCACAATCCGATCCGGTATCACGGTATGCTCCGCGCCGTGGGTCTTCTGACAGCCCTTGACACAGATGGTGGAACTGCCCGCCCCCCGCACCCGGCAGCCCATGGCCCGAAGAAAGGTCTGCAGATCCACGATCTCCGGCTCCCGGGCGGCGTTGAGAATGACCGTCTCCCCCTCCGCCCCGCAGGCGGCCAGCAGGGCGTTCTCCGTGGCCCCCACACTGGGCAGGCTCAGGGTAATTTCCCGTCCCTCCATATGTGCCGCCTCACACTGGAGAGCGCCGCCGGTCTCCCGGATGTGCGCTCCCAGCTGCCGCAGGGTGGACAGATGCAGGTCGATAGGCCGGGGGCCCAGTTCACATCCGCCGGGGTAGGACATCTCCGCCCAGCCAAAGCGGGCCAGGATGGCCCCCAGGAAAATAACGGACGAACGCATCTCCCGCATCAGGTGGTCAGGGATGTCCCACCGGCTCATGGCGGAGGTGTCCACCACCAGGCTGTCCCCCTCCCACCCGGCCTCACAGCCCAGGTGGCGCAGGATCCGTATGCTGGCGTCTACGTCGCTGAGATGCGGGCAGCCGTGGAGCACGGTCTGGCCCGGGTGGAGAATCGTGGCCGCCAGCACCGGCAAAACGCTGTTTTTCGCCCCCTGGACACGCAGCGTCCCCGCCAGCTGCCGGCCACCCTGGATAATGATCTGGCTCATAGTTACCCCTCCGCATAGGATTTTTCCAAACTAACCCATTCTATGCGGCAGACGCCCGCCTGCTACTGGGCGGCAGAGCGGCAGAGGGCCATAAGGGCTGCGTAAATCTTTTCCGCGGCGTCGATGGTGCCCAGCGCCGCCATGGACGCGGACATGCGCCGCCGTCTGTCCGGATCCTCCAGAATCTCCCGGGCGGCGGCGTACAGCTTATCCCCGGTGCTCTCCTCCTCCCGCAGCAACACGGCGGCTCCGGCATCGGCGAGCACCCGGGCATTGTACTCCTGATGGTTGTGGGCCACATTGGGAGACGGCACAATAATGGCCGGCACCCCCAGGGCCGTCAATTCGCTGATAGTGCTGGCCCCCGCCCGGCAGAGAACCAGGTCCGCCGCCCGCATGAGGGTGCCCATGTTGTCAATATAGGGCCGCACCTCCAGCGCCGGGGCATCCTTCAACTCCACCCCCGCTGCCGCCAGGTACTCGGCCATATGGGCGCAGCCCACTGTCCCCGCGCCGTGGATGTGGTGAAAGGGCTGCTCCGCCGCCTCCAGGGCCATAAAGCGGGCCATCTGCCGGTTCATGGCGGCGGCCCCCAGGCTGCCCCAGAAGGAGACGATGAGCGGCCGGCCGTCATCCATGCCCAGCCGGACCTTGGCCTCCTTCTTCGTCAGGCGGAAAAAGTCCCCCCGCACCGGGGTGCCGGTCACAGCCACCTTGCCCGGATGCCTGTAGTTCTTCCGGCACTCCTCAAAGCCCACCATAATGAGGTCCGCAGAGTTTTCCAGCAGGCGGGTGGTGAGGCCGGGAATGGCGTTGGACTCGTGGATAGCGGTGGGAATCCCCCGCCGCGCCGCCTCCCGGACCATGGGGTAGCTGGCGTAGCCGCCGGTGCCCACCACCAGATCCGCCGGAAACCCATCCAGCACCCGGCGGGCCTGGCCCGGCGAGCGGAGGAGGTTTTTCAGGGAAATCAGATTGTGCCGCAGTTCCCCCGGGGCCAGCGACCGGTGGAAACTGGAGATCTCCACCGCCTGAAAGGGCCAGCCCGCCCCCTCAATCAGGGCCCGCTCCATCCCCCGGTTGGCCCCCACAAAGAGCACCTGGCTGTCCGGCCGCCGCTCCCGCAGCAGCCCCGCAAGCGCCAGGGCGGGATTCACATGTCCCGCGGTACCGCCGCAGGTAAAAATCACACGCACGGAGCGTCCGCCTCCTCTCCGCCGGTTTCCGCCGTCTCCGCGGGCGCGGAGCGCTTTGCGGACTGTTCCCGCACCGGCGCGGCGGGAAAGTCTTTGCACTGTGCCCGGTATGCCGGGGCCCCCAGATCCGGGCAGGCCCCCGGCCGCCAGGAACTCCCATCATCCGCTCTTCGGCGCCGGTATCTGCCTGGACACCGAGAGCACAACCCCCACCTCCACCAGCTGGATGGCAAGGGCCGTCCCGCCGTAGCTGAAAAAGGGCAGGGAAATTCCGGTGGCCGGAATCAGCCCCGTGACCACGGCAATGTTCAAAAAGGTCTGCAGGGCAATCTGGGTGGTAACGCCCACCACCAGCAGGCTGCCAAACCGGTCCTTGGCGTGAATGGCCAGCCAGTAGCCCCGGATAATCAGCAGGGAAAACAGCAGCATGATGAGGGTCGCTCCCACCAGGCCCAGTTCCTCGCAGACCACGGCAAAAATAAAGTCGTTGTGTTCCTCCGGCAAAAACATGAATTTTTGCCGGCTCTTCCCAAGGCCCACCCCCAA
>USMP01000002.1 GCA_900555795.1 uncultured Eubacteriales bacterium | reverse complement strand
TCTTGCCTCGGGTACCAGGGAATGACCGTAACTATGGGGTTTGTCAACAGGTCCATGTTGGCCCGAGATACAGAAAGGAGGTATCTCTTGGAGATCGTACAAGGCTATGCCATTTTGAAAACAACCACTTTTGACAGCGGACACGGCTTTGCGCTGGGGCATAATCCGGGAGCGCCGAGCCCCTTTGTGACCTGGCAGTTTACCGAAGGCGAAAAGGGCCAGCGGGATTACTACTGGGGCCGCTATGGAAACAGCCTGGAATGGGCGCAGCGGGACTTTGACCGCCGGGTGGACGATTATCAGCACCTTTACCATGCAGCAGTCAAAAATACAGAGCTGGGCCCGGATGGCGTTTACCGCTACTATTCCACCCAGCGCCCTGTGGACATAGGCACCTACCCGAAGCCCCCGGATAACCTTCCGCTTTCCATCGTCAACTACGATGACGACAGGCGGCGTCCTGTGGCAAATGGCAGGCTGATGGCATGGGGCGAACTGACCTAGATTTTGACGACAAAAGAAAAGCCGCCGATGGCTTGATTTCTACAATCAAGGCCACCAGCGACCGTGTTCAGATAGAGTGGAAAATCTGACATTTCCGCTCTATCGCCCCTCATTTCTATTTTATCTCGTTTGTACCCCTTGTACACCGACGCTTGGAATGCGTAATAAACATTGATAAAGCTAATCCGAACTACATTATCCAGGTGGGTAATGTGTTCGGATTTATCATTTCTATTGAAAATGTGCTATAATGACCAAGGGCGGGACGAAAATTCCCGCCTTTGTCTTGTTGTCCAGTCATATGATATTTTTTCAAAAGATGAAACTGTCTTTTGAATTTTTCCTGTTGTGCTTTCCGCTCCGCAAACTCCCGTTGTCCTTCCTCACTCTCGAAAAAGGCTTGTATCTCCGGGAGCAGGACACGGGCCAGGGCCTCCACCTCATGGGCGGGTATTCCCGGTGCCGTAGTCGTTGATTTTCTTCTTCCGCGCCATGGGAGCCGCCCCCTGTCTTAAAGCTGCCTGTCATCAAACAGGGAGCGCTGGAACACCGTCCCATCCCTGGTAATGAAGCGGCCCCTTGCGTCCTTGGGTATCTGGTCGGCGGCACTGGTGTTGTCCAGAATGATTTGAGAGAGAATGCTGCCCGCCCTGCCGCATCCCCGGAAATTTAGGTTGCTCTTGATCTGGCCGGGAACACATTGATGTCCGGGCGCTGGGTGGCGAGGATCAGGTGGATTCCAAAGGGCCTCTCCAGCCGTGTCATGGTGGCGGGCCTGTTTTCAATCTGGCCCAGCCGCTCCCCGCGGAGCCGCCCGGCAGGATATGGGGGACATGGGCTGGAACCCCCGGCCACACATGGGATTCTCTTGCTGTATGCGCGAAAGTTTGCTATAATTACATCAAAACGCACAGGGGACCTGCGAAAAGCCGCGTTGGGACAGAAGGGGCCGGGGTTCATCGCTCAGAAGCGCCGCTGCATGTACGTTCAGACTGTGCGAAAATACAATTTGGAGGAGATTGGTATGGCAAAGACAGGAAAGGATATTATGAGGCTGATTCAGGAGCAGGATATCAAGATGGTTGACTTCAAGATGGTCGACATCAGCGGTCAGTTCCGCCACGTGACGATTCCGGCGAAGAATTTCAATGAGAGCACGATAACCAACGGAATCGGTTTTGACGCCTCCAACTATGGCTACGCTGTTGTTGAGAAGAGCGACATGGTATTCATTCCCGATCCTGACACCGCCCTGGTCGACCCCTTCTGCGAGATCAGGACGCTGTCCATGACCGGCAACGCCATGATCATTGACTACCCCGAGAACCGCCCTCTGGCGCAGTATCCGCGCAATATCGTCCTTGCCGCCGAGCAGTACATGCGCGACAGCGGCATCGCTGACACTATGCGGATTCTGCCTGAGTTTGAGTTCTATGTGTTCGATGATGTGAACTGGGAAGTCCAGCCTGACGCCATCGGCTTCCATGTCAACGCGGGGCAGGCCCATTGGAACAGCGGTGTGAACGGAAAGGGCGTCGTCGTTCCAAGGCAGAAGGCCTATCATATTGCCAAGCCCTTTGACCAGACCTATGAGATGCGCAGCGAGATGTGCCTTGAGATGGAGAAGGCCGGCATCCAGATCAACTATCATCACCCGGAGGTCGGCGCCGCCGGTCAGTTTGAGATCGAACCCCTGCTGGGGGAGATGTCCGCCATGGCCGACGCTACGATGATGATCAAGTACATCATCCACAATGTGGCCATCAAGTATGGGAAGACTGCCACCTTCATGCCCAAGCCTGTCTATGGCGAGGCCGGCAGCGGCATGCACGTCCACATGCTGCTCCTCAAGGATGGCAGGCCTGTCTTTTCCGACGATAACGGCTACGCCCACCTAAGCAGGGAGGCCCATTGGTTTATGGGCGGCCTGCTGAAGCACATTGCCTCCCTCTGCGCAATCACGAACCCCTCCACCAACTCCTTTAAGCGCCTGGTGCCCGGATTCGAGGCCCCCGTCACCGTGGGCTACGCAACCTCCAACCGCAGCGCGGTCATCCGGATTCCCGCCTATGCCAAAACGCCGGAACTGCGCCGTTTCGAACTGCGCAACCCCGACGCTACCTGCAACCCGTACTTCTGCTACGCGGCGATCCTGATGGCAGGCTTGGACGGCATCAAAAACAAGATTGACCCCCACGCCAACGGCTGGGGCCCCTACGATATGAATCTCTATACACTCCCAGACGAGGAGAAGGCCAAGCTGCAGAGTTTGCCCGCCACCCTTGACGACGCCCTGGACGCCCTGGAGGCCGACCACGACTATCTCACCGCCGGCGGCGTATTCCCGGAGAGCCTGCTTAAAAACTTTATCGCCGCCAAGCGCGCAGAGTGCGCCGAGATGGCGAAAATCCCGACGCCCGCTGAGTTCGACAAATACTATAACCTGTAGTGGGTTCATCCGCAAAATAGGCGCTTTGCCGCGTTGAAGCAAAGCATGATGATCCGAACTGCATGCTCCAAGTGGGGAATGCAGTTCGGATATATCATTTCTATGGACCATTTTCCTGGCTGCCGGGGCGGGAACAGGCTCCGCCCTGGGGGCCCTTCCGGCTTGCGCTCTCTTTCCTGCGGGCCTATTGGCAGTGTTCAAACCGCCGGATCTGTTCCAGGGCGATATTTCGGCTGAGATACACGTAGTTAAACTCCCGTACCACCGTAACGTCCTCCAGCTGAAAGGAGGCCAGGCGGTCGTCCCCGTCCACAATGGGCTGGTAAGCAAATGTGATTCCCAGGCCGCTTGCTGCGAAATGCCGAATCGCTGTAAAATTGTTGACCGTCACGACTTTTTGAAAGCAGTCTGTGGAAAAGCTGCGGTCCCGCAGCAGCTGCTCCATGATCCCCCGGGTTCCGGAGCCGCGCTCACGCACGATCAGCGTCTCCGAAAAAATATCCTCAATGGGTACGCACCTCCCTGCAAATCGGTGCTGTTTTCCGCAGACGCCAACAAAATGCTCCTTTTTGAAGAGGTGGTAATCGAACTTTGTTTTGTCAAAGGTGCCCTCGATAAGAGCAAAATCCAGAAGCCGGTCATCGAGCATGGATAACAGGATCTCGGTGTTGTCGACCACCAGTTCCAGCCGGTGCCCCGCTGCGGCGGCAAAACGCGCCGCAGCGGGAAGGATCACAAATTCCCCGATGGTCTTTGTGGCTCCGATTCGCAGGCAAAACGTATCTGTGACCTGAAGGGCCTTCTCAAGGGCCAACTCCTCCGCCATGATCCGTTCCATGCTTTGCTTGAGCAGTTCCGCGCTCCGCGTTTTTGTCAGCGTTTTTCCGTCATATTGGAACAGCTTGGTGTGGTACGCCTTTTCAAGGTACTGAATGTGCTGCGTCACGCCGGGCTGGGTCATATTTAAAAGTTCAGCCGTTCTGCGATAGTTCATCTCACGGTACAGGGTGAGAAATGTGTGGATCCTGTGGTCGACCATAGTACCTCCAGACTGATAACTCCATATTATTAAGTAATAAAAATTAATAATTTGATTTTATCATACTCTGCGTGTACCATCAAGAGCGAAAACCAGATATGGAGGTATGGAACAATGAAGGTTCAACAGGTGCTTTTGGCCGGCGGCAGGCTGCTGCCTGGGTTCTGCGCCGCCCTTTTGATTGCGGCGGCCGCCAGGTTCCTGGAGGGGCTGCTGCCTGTCCATTTGGTCGGCGGGTCTGTGATCGCGCTGTTCATCGGTATGTTTTTGAACCGCTGGCTTGGCACGCGGAGGGCATTTCAGCCGGGGCTGAAATTTACCTCGAAAAAGATATTGAAATTTGCCATCATTCTGTTGGGGGCCTCCTTGAGCATCCACACGGTTCTGCACGTGGGCAAACTATCCCTGGCTGTCATGGCCTTCACCCTGTTGACCTGCTTTGGCGGCGGATATTTTGTGGGGAAGCTGCTGGGCCTGAACTGGAAGCTGTCCAACCTGATCTCGGCGGGGACCGGGATCTGCGGTGGTTCAGCCATTGCCGCCATCGCCCCCGTGATTGACGCGGAGGACCGGGATATTGCCTACGCCATGTCCGCCACCTTTATATTTGATATGGCCATGATCCTGCTGTTCCCCATTATGGGACGCGCCATGGGCCTGAGCGACACGGCCTACGGCCTGTGGGCCGGCACCGCCGTCAACGATACCTCCAGTGTGGTTGCCGCCGGATATGCCTTCTCGGAGTCCGCCGGAGATTTTGCCACCATGGTCAAGCTGATCCGGACGCTGGCCATCATTCCCACCGTGCTGATCTTCTCCGTGATCCAGGCCCGCCTGCGCCGCAGGGATATGGCGCAGGTGGGAGGCGCCCCGGGTTCCCGGGTGAAGATCCTGTCGCTGTTTCCCTGGTTTATCGTTGGCTTTGTCTGCCTGGCTGTTCTGAGCAGCGCCGGCGTGATTCCCGCCGGGGTGTCTGCTGCGGCCAAGGAGGTCAGCAAGTTTCTTATGGTTGCTGCCCTGGGGGCGATCGGCCTGGGGACAAGCTTTCAGGAAATGCGGAAGTCCGGTTTTGCACCCATGGTACACGGATTTATCATCTCCGCACTGGTTGTCATTGTCGCCCTGGCGGTTGAGTATGGTATGGGGCTTGTGTAAATCCGGACAGTCCGGGCATCAGGGGCGCCGCTGCCCCGGGGCCGGTCCTAGGCCGCACGCATACTCCGGCGGAATACCGCCACGGCGGCGATCAGGGTCAGCAGGGCGTAGCCCGCTACCCATAGCAGGTGGGGGGGACTGCGCCCCAGTCTCCGGCCAGGGCGGCCCGGCCCGCATCCACCGCGTGGCAGAAGGGGAGCAGTTCCGCGATGCGCTTAAACCAGCCCCCCACCAGATCCAGATCGAACCAGGTGCCTGATAGCCAGGCGGACAGATTGGTCAGCAGGGCCCCACAGAGCCCGCCCACCTGCTTGTCGCTGAAGAGACTGCCGCAGAGGAGGCCCAGGCCGATAAAAAACAAGCTGGCGGGCAGCAGAGCGGCAATGGCGGCCCCAATACGCCAGCTGGGCGTCAGCCCTAGGGCCATGGCGGCCAGGTAGCACAGACAGGCCTGGACTAGGCACATGGGCAGCAGAGGCGCGGCATAGCCCAGGATAAAGTCCCGGGCGGTGAGGGGGGAGGAGAACAGCCGGGCCAAGAAGGAGGTTGTCCGGTCCTTGCTGATGAGGGTGGCGGAAAAAAGGGTGATGAAACTCAGGCCAAACATGGCGATGCCGGGGGCCAGCCGCTGGATAGGGAACTGCTCCACGGGAATATTGGCCTGGATGGCCGAGAGCAGAAGCAGCAGCACCAGGGGGAAGGCCAGACCGAAGGCCAGATTGATGGGATCCCGGAGAATCTCTTTGCTGTTGCGGATGGAAAACACGTACATCACGCCACATCCTTTCCCGCCGCCAGGGACACGAAGGCGTCTTCAAAGGTGTGGGCGTTCCTCCGGGGTGCCCACCGCCCGCAGCCTGCCGGCGGCCATGATGCCGATCCGGTGGGCCAGGGCTTCCGCCTCCTCCAGGTAGTGGGTGGTGAGAATGACGGTGGTGCGGCCCTTGAGACCCTCTATGACATGCCACAGTTCCCGCCTGGCCAGCACATCCAGCCCCAGGGTGGGTTCGTCCAGGAAGAGAATCTCCGGCTCACTGATCAAGGCCATGGCGATGCTCAGCCGCCGCTGCCAGCCGCCGGACAGGATTCTGGCCCGGCTTTTTGCCACCTCCTCCAGCCCCAGCTGCTCCAGCATGGCCGCGGCCTGCTCTTTCCGGCGGCTCCCGCCGTAGATGCCGGCGATCAGTTCCAGGTTTTCCCTTACGGTTAGGTTGGGTGCCACGGCAGTCTCCTGGGGGGAGACGTTGATCTTGCGCTTCACGGCCTCCGGGGCAGTGAGGATGCTGTCCCCCAGCAGCAGGGCGTCGCCCTCTGTGGGCCGGGCCAGACAGGATAACATTTTAATGGTGGTGGACTTGCCCGCTCCGTTGACGCCCAGCAGGGCGTATAATTCCCCCTGCTGTACCGTCAGATCCAGCCGGTCTACAGCCGTCTTTTCCCCGTAGCGCTTGGTAAGGCCCCTTGTCTCAATGGCGTTCATTGCTCCTCCTCCATCTCCTTGATGGCCTGGGCGAAGTTCCGGCTGTCCGCCTCGGTCTGGTCGGGATACAGCTCCTGGGCGTGGCCCTGGAATATGGCGTCGGCAATCCGGCTGAAGGTGGAAAAATGCTGGATAGCGATGCCCTTGTCCCTGTCCGCCAACAAAATGAGGGAGGCTCCCGGCCGGATGCCAAACATCTCCCGTACCTCCTTGGGGATGACGATCTGTCCCTTCTCCCCGACCTTCACAGAGCCCATGTATTTGCCGTCCAGTGTGTGCTTGGTCATAATTGACGCCCCCTGTGGTATGATTTGTTATACAAATCATACCACAGGGGGCGTGTTGCGTCAATGCAAAAAGTATGAAAAGTAGGAAAAATAATACGGGAGCCGATGCATCGGCTCCCGTAGGGCAGGCGGAACGGCGTCCGTTCCGCTGCCGGCGGCGCTTACGCTACCGTATATTGCTTGTATGCTTTGCCGTCCATGTCCTTCCAGGTGAAGGTCCGTCCCTCCAGCACCAGGTAGCTGCCCACGCTGCCCCCCTTGGGGATGGAGGTGGAGCCGGGGTTTATATAAAGATAGCTACCATGGGGGGTGCAGGCGGGGATGTGAAAGTGGCCGTTGAGCAGCACGGTGCCCTCCGCCATGGGGGGCGGGCAGGTTTCGTTCCACAGATGGCCGTGGGTGGCATAAAGGGTCAGGCCGTTTATCTCCAGCAGGGCGTAGTCCGCCATGAGGGGGAAATCCAGCACCATTTGGTCCACCTCGCAGTCGCAGTTGCCCCGGACGGCCAAAATCTGATCCTTGACGGCGTTGAGCTGCTCCGCCACATCCGGGCAGTCGTAGTCCTGGGGCAGGGCATTGCGGGGGCCGTGATAGAGCAGGTCCCCCAGCAGCAGCAGCCGGTGGGGGCTCTCCTCCCGGTAGCGGTCCATCAGTTTTTTCACATAGTACGCGGACCCGTGGAGATCCGAGGCGATCATTAGTTTCATAGGGCGGTCCTCCTTTGTTTCTTGGAACAGTATACACGATTTATCCGAAATTTCAACACCGGGCCGGAAGTGGGGACAAAATTTTCTTGCGTCGGGGCGGGAATGCTGGTATACTGGAACCAGAGAAAGCAATATCGATCATATAAGTCCGTTTAGATGGCACGGATGTTTCTACGGGGCCGCCGGGAAGGCTCTGCTATGAGTGTTCCGACCGGGCGCAGGCGCTCCGGGCCGGGGCGCTTTTTCTTTTGCCCACAGTACGCAGAGAAAGGAAGAGACGACCATGACCACGATCTTACGGGGAAATATCATTCACGCGCCGGACCTGGGCCGGCTGGAGATCCTGCCCGGGGGCTGCCTGGTGCTGGAGGACGGGGTGATTGAGGGGGTGTATGCCCAGCTGCCGGAGGGCTGCCGGGGACAGCCGGTGAAGGACTGGGGGGATGGCCTGATTATGCAGTCCTTTGCGGATCTGCACCTCCATGCCCCCCAGTATCCCATGTTGGGCATGGGAATGGATCTGCCCCTGCTGGATTGGCTGAGCACCTACACGTTTAAGACGGAGGCCCGGTTCAGCGACCTGGATTACGCCCGGCGGACCTATCGCCGGCTGGCGGAGGACCTGATTACCGGGGGCACCACCCGGGTGGCCATGTTCTCCTCCCGGCACACCGACGCCACCCTCATTTTGATGGAGGAACTGGAGCGGGTGGGGGTGACAGGCTATGTGGGCAAGGTGAATATGGACCGCAACAGCGGCGAGAGCCAGGAGACCACGGAGGAGTCCATTGCTGAGACCCTGCGCTGGCTGGACGCCTGCCGCTTTCCCCATGTCCGTCCCGTCCTCACGCCCCGGTTTACTCCCTCCTGCTCCGACCGGCTGCTGGAGACGCTGGGCCGGGTGGCGGCAGAACGGGGGCTGCCGGTCCAGTCCCACCTGTCGGAGAACCGGGGGGAGATGGCCTGGGTGCGGGAACTCCATCCGGAGTGCCGCCAGTACTGGGAGACGTATGCCAAATACGGACTGTGGAAGGAGGGAACCCTGATGGCCCACTGTGTGCACAGCGACCAGCGGGAGCAGAGGGCCATGGCGGACCACGGCGTCACCGCCGTCCACTGCGCCGCCTCCAATGTGAACATATGCTCAGGCACCGCCCCGGTGCGGCAGATGCTGGAGCGGGGCGTGTCCGTCGCCCTGGGCAGCGACATTGCCGGAGGGGACCAGCTGGCCATGTACCAGGTGGTGGCCACCTCTATCCGGGCCTCCAAGGTCCGGGAGATGGAGTCGGGGGAGCGGTGCCTGACGGTGCCGGAGGCCTACTATCTGGGCACAACCGCCGGCCACCGGTATTTCGGCGCCGGGGCGGGCTTCGCCCCGGGGGACCGGCTCCACGCCATTGTGGTGGATGACGCCTCCCTGCCGGAGCCCGCCCGGCCTCTGAGCCTTGCCGAGCGCTTTGAGCGGGCGGTGTACCTCATGGGGAAGGAGCACATCCGGGCGGTGTACAGCGAGGGCCGCCGGGTGGTATAGAGGGAGCCGGGGAACGGTTTTTCATCCCTGCCGACTACCGGTACCCGGGGATGGGCAAGCGTGCCGATTTGCTTCGCACCCATGCAGCTGGCTAAAAATTTGGAAGGTTAGCACAAAAAAATTCTTGACATTGGCGGAAAACAAGGTATCCTATACATATAGAGTGGAACGCGGGAAACCGCTATCCTGCGACATACCAGGGAGACGACCCGACGGCATATGGTCCATACCGTCTGTGCCGTCTTCCGCCGCATTTTTGCGGTGCAGACAGGGAAAGGGGAGATGCCGGCCATGGAAGAGATCTTGCGCATGGAGCACATTACCAAGCGCTTTGGGGATGTGCTTGCCAACCGGGATATCAATCTGAATGTCCGCCGGGGCGAGGTACATACGCTGCTTGGAGAAAACGGCGCGGGAAAGAGCACGCTGATGAACGTGCTGGTGGGCCTCTACCAACCCACGGAGGGAGAGATTTTCCTGGGTGGGAAGCGGGTGCGCATCGATTCTCCCGCCCGGGCGGTGCAGCTGGGCATCGGCATGGTCCATCAGCATTTCATGCTGGTGGAGGCTATGACGGTGTTTGAGAATATCATCCTGGGGGATAAGCACACCGGCGGTATTTTCATCCGGCGGGAGGAGATGGAGCGGGAGATCGTGGCTCTGGCCGAGAAGTATGGCCTGGATGTACAGCTGAATAAAGTGATTACCGACATCTCCGTGGGCGAGCAGCAGCGGGTGGAGATTCTCAAGGCCCTGTACCGCGGGGCGGAACTCCTGGTGCTGGACGAGCCTACCGCTGCCCTTACGGATATGGAGGTGGAGGGCCTGTTCTCCATCATTGAGAAGCTGAAGGAGGAGAACAAGAGCGTCATCTTCATCAGCCACAAAATGCGGGAGGTGCTGCGTATCTCCGACCGCATCACCATCCTGCGGGCCGGACAGACGGTATGCACCCTGAACCGGGCCGATACCAGCGGCCAGGAACTGGCCAACCTGATGATCGGCCGGGAACTGGCCCCCTCCCAGTATGAGAAGCGGGAACAGCCGGGCCGGTGCGTGGCCAGCCTGCGGCACGTGGACTACAACAAGTCCGCCAAGCACAGCGGACTGAACGACGTATCCCTCACCATCGGCGGCGGGGAAATTGTGGGCATTGCCGGGGTGGACGGCAACGGCCAGGGCCAGCTGGCCCAGCTTATTACCGGCGTCATCGCTCCGGACGCCGGTGAGGTGGATCTGAAGGACAGCAAGGTGGCGAAATTTATGCCCCAGGCCTTTATCATGGAGGGCGTGAGCCACATTCCCGAGGACCGGAACAGGATGGGCCTGGTGGGGGATATGAGCGTAAAGGAGAATCTGCTGCTGAAATCTACGGGTGAGAGCCGCTTCAGCGCCGGAGGCGGACTCTTTCTAAAGAAAAAGGCCATGCGGGACTATGCGCTGGAGATGCAGAAAAAGTACGATATCCGCTGCGCCAGCGTGGAGCAGGAGGCCCGCAGCCTCTCCGGCGGCAATCAGCAGAAAATCATTCTGGCCCGGGAGCTGGAGGCCAAGCCGGACCTGCTCATCGCCGTCCACCCCACCCGGGGGCTGGACATCGGCGCCACCCGCTACGTCCATGACACTATGATCGAGGCCCGGGACGCCGGCTGCGCCGTGCTCCTGATCAGCGCCGACTTTGACGAGATTCTGGAGATGTCGGACCGCATTCTGGTGATGTTTGAGGGGCAGATCATGGGTGAGTACGCGGGGAAGAACCCGCCCATCGAGGAGATCAGCCTGGCCATGGCCGGCAAATAAAGAGGGGGGATAGATATGGGAGAGATGCAAGCGCGCCCCACCCGCCGGAGAGAGGGCGGCGTTGGTGCGGCCAGACTCTTGAATCTGGCGGTGCCGGTTCTGTCCGTGGTACTGGCCTTCCTCATTGGCTGCGTCATCATGGTGGCCCTGGGGGCGAACCCGCTGACGGCGCTCCAGTCCCTGTGGATTGGCGCTTTTGGCAGCCTGCGGAATGTGGGCACCACCCTGGCCCGGGCCACGCCGCTGATTTTCACGGGCCTCTGCGCCTGCTTTGCCTATCGGTGCGGTGTGTTTAACCTAGGAGGCGAGGGCCAGTTCATCATGGGCTCCGTTATCTGCTGCTACATCGCCACCCAGAGCGGGCTCACCGGCCTGCCCGCCATGGCGCTGTGCCTGACGGCAGGGGCGCTGGTCGGCGGCCTCTGGGCACTGATTCCGGGCCTGCTGAAGGTCTACCGGGGCCAGAACGAGATGATAATTTCCATCATGCTCAACTATGTGGCCACCCTCTTCATGGGCGTGGTTTACACCAACTGGCTGCGGGACGGCAGCGTCCCGCAGACTGTGTCGGTGCCGGATGAGAGCAAGCTGAGCCGCCTTTTCAGCCTGCGGTGTACTACGGCCCTTTTGATCGCCCTGTTGCTGGGGGCGGCCATCTACTACTTCCTGTTTTACACCTCAAAGGGGTTCCAGCTGCGGGCGGTGGGCCTGAATATGACGGCGGCCCAGTTCAATGGCTTTGCGGTCAAGCGCTACATTCTCTTCAGCTTCGTGGTCTCCGGGGCCATCGCGGGCCTGGGGGGCGGGGCGGAACTGCTGGGCGCTCAGTACCGGCTTATCAATGGCTTTGCCGCGGGCTACGGGTTTGACGGTGTGGCCATGGCGCTGATCGGTCAGCTGCACCCCATTGCCACCGTGGTGGTGGCCGTCTTCTTTGCCGCGCTGCGGGTGGGATCCACCACCATGCAGGCGGCTACCGGGGTACCCACCAGTGTGTCGGATATGATTCAGGCCATGGTTATCGTGTTCGCCGTGGCGGGCATGGCCCTGGTAAAGCTGCCCCAGTTCCGCACATTGGTACAGAAGTGGTTCGGGAAAAAGGAGGGCAAGTAAATGGACTGGACGTTTGTTTCCAATTTGCTCCTGGCCAGCGCCCGCATGGCCACGCCCCTGATCTTTCTTTCTCTGGCGGAACTCTACTCACAGAGGGCGGGACTGGTGCATATCGGCATTGAGGGGCTGGCCGCCATCGGCTCTCTGGCGGGCTTTCTGGTCAGCCTCATCACCGGCAGCCCCCTGCTGGGGGTTCTGGCCGGGGCAGCGGTGGGCGTTCTGGTGAATATGATCTACGCCTACGCCACCATTGACCTGTGTGCGGAGCAGATCGTCTACGGTATGGCCATCAATATCTTTGCCCCGGCTCTGGCGGCGTTTATCTACCGGGTGTATTTCGGCGCCGGGTCTGAACTGGTGCAGGTGGCCCTTATGGGCACCCTGGCCTCCCACCTGGGCATCTCCTCCCATCATTTCCTGGTGAAGCTGCTGCTGGACCAGACCCCTATGGTGTACCTGGCCTATGGCCTGGTGATTGTCACCGCTGTCTATTTCAATAAGACCAAGTCGGGTCTAAGCTACAAGGCCGTGGGTGAGCACCCCAAGGCTGCCGCCACGTTGGGTGTCAACGTGGTGGGTGTCAAGTACGTAGCCAGTGTCATCTGCGGCGCGCTGGCGGGGATGGGCGGGGCCTACCTCACCACCTGCTATACCACGACCTATGTGGACGGCAACGTGGCCGGGCGGGGCTTTATTGCCCTGGCGGCGGTGATCTTCGGCCGCTGGAGTGCCGGCGGTGTGCTGCTGGCCTGCCTCTTCTTCGGTTTCTGTGACGCGCTGCAGATCCGGCTCCAGGTGACTTCCTCCGGCATTCCCTACCAGTTTTTCCAGATGATCCCTTACCTGGCTACGGTAGCGGTGCTGGCGGCCATTGGCATGAAGAAAGCCGGGCCCAAGGGCTCCGGCAAGCCCTACCGCCGGGAGGAACGGTAACAGGTGTTGACAGGCAGGAGATTCCCGCTGTCAGATATATGTTGTAGAAACAAAACGGATGAATGAAGGAGGATTTCAAATGAAGAAGTGTTTGGCTCTGATGCTTGCTTTGGCTATGACGCTGGCTCTGGCAGCCTGCGGCGGCACCGGCAACGGCAACGCCGGCGGTTCCGGCGGCGGAAATGGGGCGGGCGGCGATAACGCCGCAGGCGACGGCAAGACCTACAAGGTAGCGATGATCTGCGATTCCAGCATCTCCGACGGCGGCTGGGGCATGAGCTGCTACAACGCCATGATGGACGCCGCTGAGGCGAACGGATGGCAGACCGATGTGTCCGACAGTATTGATCAGTCCGCCTACTACGATACCATTGTCTCCTACTGCGATCTGGGCTATGACCTGATTTATGCCCCCGGCAACCAGTACACGGACGCGGTGCTTCAGGCTGCCGAGGAGTATCCCGACATTGCCTTCGCCCTGCTCAACGGCGGCGAGGGGACCCCCGCCCAGGCGAAAAATGGCAATGTGACGTCCCTGCTGCCCAATGCCCAGCAGGTTGGCTGGATTGCCGGAGCCCTGGCGGGCCTTATGACGGAGAGCGGCGTGATCGCCTTTATCGGCGGCATGGAACTGGATACCACCAAGGGCAAGTATGAGGGCTATCGGGAGGCTGCCGCCTATGTGGGCGAGCAGACGGGCAAGACAGTGCAGACTCTGGACATCGTCTACTCCAATTCCTTCTCTGCCAGCGATAAGGGCATTGAGTTCGCCAAGGCCATGATGGACCAGGGGGCTGATGTGTTCTTCGGTGACGCCTCCGCAGTTGACTCCGGCGCCCGCCAGGCCATTGACGAGGCCAACGCCGCCTCCGGCGCCGTGAAGGTCTACGACATCGCCCAGCCCGCAGACCTTCTGGGCCAGAACGAGTGCATTATCGGCAGCCAGGTGACGGATAACTCCTCCATGGTGGGGCTGTGTATGAAGGCCGTTGAAGACGGCACCTTCGGCGGCGAGGTGATCTACGGCACGCTGCAGAACGGCGCCCTGTCCGCCGGCGCGGTCAGCGACCTGGTGCCCGCTGAGAAGCAGGAGCAGTACCAGACGTACATCCAGCAGATGATTGACGGCACGTTTATGAAGTAACCACTGCATATCGAAAAAAGCCGGCGCAGTCAAGAGGCTGCGCCGGCTTTTTTCCTGCAGGGGGGAGGGGGCGGGCGGAGACTGTATCCAGGCAGTTGCTTTTTTCCCGGGGAACCGATATAATAGGGGCATCAATTTGCAAAGGCCGCACGGCGGCGGCAATCATTGGACAAAGGAGAAGGGACATGATTGAGCATATCGTGATGTGGAAGTTCCGCCCGGGCACGGAGAAGGAGCGGGATCAGTTTTTGGAGGGCCTGCGGGGCCTCTATGGTGTGATTCCTCAAATCCGGGAACAGAGGGTGGGGCTGAACTGCGCGCCGGGCAACTACGACGCGGTGCTGATCTCCCGCTTCGACTCCCTGGCGGACCTGGACGCATATAAGAAGGACCCCCGCCATGTGGCGGTGTCGGCGCTGTGCAAGGCCATCCGGGAGGATCGGGTAGCCGTGGACGTTGAGGTATAATATGGCGGCAAAATTTGAAAATTTTGGCCTAATGGATCTGGTGGCCCGGCCGGAGGACGCATTCCGCCTGGCCAGCCTTGCCATGGCTGAGGGACAGCGGATCCGGGGCTACCGGGGGGACTACTTCCGCTGCTATGTGGGGGACGCCACCGTGGTCGTCAGGGCCATGCCCGACCCGGACAGCGGGGAGGACCAGCTGCTGGGAATGGATACCCATGCCGCCTCCCCGTGCCTGTGGAATGTGACGGTGGAGCGGGATGTGACGGCCCCGGACGCGGACCCTCTCAGCCGCCAGGTACTGGTGCGGGGGGAGACGGGAAAGGATACGGCAGTGGTCAGCCTGGTCTGCGCCGATGTGCTGCCGGCGCTGAAGTCTGGCACTCCTCTGCGTATGAGCGTGGTGGGCTTTCCCCTGCGGGTGGTCTACTCCGATGACGGCTGTGAGCCCGTGGTGGAGGCCCAGGAGGACACGGTGCTGCTCCAGGGCCAGGTGACGGATGTGGCGGTGGGGGAGACCTACTTCGGCATGGAGCCCCTTACCCGCTTTATCCGCACGGTTGTCGCCACCCCCCTGGGGCCGGTGGAACTGTGCCATTTGGCGGAAATGGTGCCGGAGGAGCAGAAGGATCTGGTCCGGGTAGGCGCCACGGTGTCCGCCTTCTGCGTCCTCTCCGGGGATGTGGCCGTGGGGGATTACGCCGCCGGTATTCTCTATGGGGAGAAGCCGGATCTGACATGTCTGCGGGAGGCTTTTCTGGCGGAGGACGCCGGCCGGCTGCGGCCCATTCTCCACTCCCAGTGCCAGTGCCGGATGGAGCACATGGATCTTGCCGTCCAGGGGGCGGAGGAGACCATCGCCGCGCTGCAGGGAATGATGGACGCTGTCGGCAGCAGCGGCGTGGATGTGGATTTCGGCCGCATCACCGGTGTGGATGATGGAGAGGATGGGGCCCGCCTTGCCGGGCGGGGCTGCCTGCTGCTGGGGGACACCGCCTATCCGGGGTACTATGCGCTGCTGTGCCTGATTGAGACGGACAGCGTGGGCCGGATTCGGCAGGTGACTGTCACCAATGACCAGCGCTATGAGTTTGAACAGGATTTTTCCGGGGAATAAGGTGTTGACGTAAAAAAGCCGCGCCGCAGCCATACGCTGCGGCGCGGCTTTTTTACGGGCAGTTCCTACGTGTCCTCCCGTGGCCCCAGGAGAATGGATGTGGCGCCGCAGAGGATGCCGCCCACCGCGAATACCACCCAGGCGGTGTTCCACATATTCCGGCTGAGCCCCAGGCCCACATAGATGGCGGTGGCCAGCAGCATGATGACGCCGCAGGCGGCTCCCGCCCGCTGCCGCTTGGCCCGGGCTTCCTCTGTGGGATTGTTGCGGCGGTTGTAGCGGTCAATGTGGTATTTATCCTCCAGGATGCCGCCGCAGATCAGGGTGTACACCGCCCCCGCCACTACGAACAGGAACAGCGCGCCAAGGGCGGATTCGTAGGGCTCCCGCTCCGGAAAGAAGTAGAAGGCCAGGCAGAGAAGCGCCACGCCGAAGAGGATGCCCCCCACGCCGCCGGCCATGTACCAGACAAATTTTTGCTGGAAGGCGTCCCGCTCCGCCTGGGAGTAGAAGTCGGTGAGGGTGGGCCAGCGCCGGCAGAAATTGTCGTACTGAATGCCGCTGGCTACCAGCACCACCACCGCGGCGGTGACGGTCAGCAGCAGCAGGGCCCCGGACAGGGCCTCCGGCACGGCGAAGGCGTTCAGGGCGCTGGCCAGTCCCGTGGCGGCGATGATGGCGGCCACGGCCCCCGCGATCTTCCGGGCAAAGGCCGTCATAAACCGGTCATAGCCCGCCCCATCCTCCGCCAGGGCCTGGCGGGCGTCGCCCCGCAGCAGGGTGTCCAGATCTGTGGAGAACAGGTCGCACAGCCGCAGCAGGGTGTCCATCTCCGGGTAGCTGACGCCGCTCTCCCATTTGCTGACAGACTGGCGGCTGACCTCCAGCGCGTCGGCAAGGTCGCCCTGCGATAGG
>USMP01000001.1 GCA_900555795.1 uncultured Eubacteriales bacterium | reverse complement strand
CCTGAGCGCCGGGACTCCCGGATTGGGTTCCGGGCTGCTGCGTCTGCTTTTCGGGCTGCGAGGCAGTCCGGCCTTCGGATTCCGGGGAGGAAACCGCGGGTTTTACGGCCGTTTCGGCCCCGGCGATCCCATTACCCGCCAGCAGTTGGCCGCCATCCTGTGGCGCTTTGCCCAGTACAAGGGCTACGATGTCCGTGCCAACGGCACCACCATGCCTGACTTCGTGGATCGGGGCCAGATCGCGTCCTGGGCCGGCGAGGCGGTGTCCTGGGCCTACAGCCGCGGCGTGCTCACCGGTAAAGACGGCAACGTTCTGGATCCCACCGGTGGAGCGACCCGTATGGAGGCTGCGGCCATGCTGGCCCGCTTCCTCCAGCTGCCCAAGAGCAGCGATGACTTGGCCTGACGCGTACAGCACGCGTATCTAGCCGCTATATTTCCTGTGCAACCCCTCTGCCCTTGGGCAGGGGGGTTGCGCGTGTCAAAAAAGCCTCGCAGAGTTCGCGTCCGCAGACGCGAAAAGAGTGAAATCCGTTTTTCCCGGCGGCCTAAAGTGTGCATCCTCGCGGCACAGCCGCTGCGGACTGCGCTGCAAACAGGCCGCAGGCCTGTTTGCTACGCTGCGGCGTCGGAGAAAAACACTTCTCGCGGAGCGAGCGTCGAATTGACCTCCGCTGGCGGTCAACCGGGGCGCAGAGCGCAGCGCAGCCTTCTCAAAAAAAGGCAATGCCTCATTTTTGACAGTCTCACCCCCCTGCCTGAGGGCAGGGGGGGTGCGGGAGAGACAAATTTCACCGGGAACTTTGCAGTGGGAGGCGGGACCCGGGGGAATGTCTTCAGCCAATAAAACTGTTGTCAGGCGGCGGATTTTGTGGTAAAGTGGGTACCAAGAGAGAAAAATAAGGTGAGGTGGGATCAGATTGGAAAATCACATTTTTCGCGGCGCGCTGGGCGGCTTTAACCGCCAGGACGTGACGGCATATATTGAGCGGACCCAGGCGGAGTCCGCTGCCCGGGTGGAGGCCCTGGAGACCCAGATCAAGACCCTGGAGGAGACTGCGGCGGCAGCCCAGGCGTCCCTGGAGACTGCTCAGGCGGAGCGGGCGGAACTGGAACGCCAGCTGACAGATATGACGCTGCGCTACAATCACGCCAAAAACAACTGGGACGCCCAGGCGGCGGCCAAGGAGTCCTTCCGGGCGGATGTGGTCCAGCGGGATGCCACGGTGAAGGAACTGACGGGGGAGAACCAGCGGCTGTTCCACCGGGTGGAGGACCTGGAAAAGCAGGTGGCTGCCTTCCGTCAGGAGAAGGAGCGTGTGGCCCAGCTGGAATTGGAGGCCCGGCAGCGGGCCGCCGCGGTGACGAGCCAGGCGGACAGCCAGACTGCCGCCCGGGCCAAGGGAGAGGCTCAGGCCATTGTGGCGGAAGCGCAGGCCCAGGCCCAGGTGCTGCTGCGGGAGACGGAGGAGCAGGTGCAGGGTACGGTGGACCAGTATGCCGCGCTCTTCGACTCCTTTGATACCATTGCCGGCCATATCACCAATGAGTTGCGGAAGATGGATGTGACCGTCTCTCAGCTGCCCCTGAACTTCAACCATCTGCGGGACAGCCTCCAGGCCCTGCTGGAGCGGGCCAGGGAGCGCTGAGAGCCCCCGCTGAAAGCCCAGGAACAAGAGACGTCCCCGGAACCCGCCCAGCGGCTCCGGGGACGTCTCTTGTTCCTATATTCTGACGCTATTCCAGGGTAAAGGTACCGTTTTCCTCCCGGAAGGAGGCGCTGTAGAAAGCGGTCATGGCCTGAATCAGGTAGTCGGTGTCCTTGGCCCCGGCAGTCTCAAAGCAGGAGTGCATGGCCAGCTGGGCCAGGCCGATGTCCACGGTATTCACTGAAATGTGGGTGCTGGCAATGTTGCCCAGGGTGGATCCCCCCGCCAGATCGGAGCGGTTGGAGAAGTGCTGCACCGGCACGCCGGCCTTCCGGCACAGGGCGGTGAATACCGCCTGGGCGGCACCGTCGGTGGCGTAGCGGACACCATGCTTAATGACAACGCCGCCGTTCATAACAGGCCGGTGGGTGGCGTCGGTATACTCCGGGTGGTTGGGGTGGACGGCATGGGCGTTGTCGGCGGAAACCAGGAAGGAGTTGGCCAGACTCATGGCCCGGTCCCTGTCCAGGCTCCCGCAGATCCGGTCCACCAGATCCTTCAGGAATGTACCGTTGGCACCCTGCTTGGTCATGCTGCCGATTTCCTCGTTGTCAAAGAGGGCGTATACGGGAATGCTGCCGTTGTCCGCCCCGGCCAGGAAGCCCTGGAAGCAGCCATAGGCGCACTGGAGGTCGTCCAGCTGGGGAGCGGAGATGAACTCGTCCTCCGCGCCCCAGACAAGGCCCTTCTGCCGGGGGCAGAGGAACAGATCCGTTCCAAGGATGTCCTCTGGCCGGCACCCGGCGGCCTGGGCCACGGCCCGGCGGAACGAGCCCTTGTCCGCGCCCATGCCCATCAGGGGCACCATGTCGCACTTGGGGTCGTATTTAAAGCCGTTATTGCCATCCCGGTTCATATGGATGGCCACATTGGGGATCAGCAGCAGGTCGTGATCCACATAGACCAGACGGCTTTCAATGCATCCGCCGGACTGGACCAGCACCCGGCCCGCCACGGTGAGGGGACGGTCCATCCAGGGGGCGCAGAGCATTCCGCCGTAGCGCTCCGTATTCAGCCGGAGATAGCCCTCCGGCCCGCTGAGTTCCGCGTTCTCTTTGACCCGGAAGGAGGGGGCGTCGCTGTGGCTGGCGGAGATCATAAAGCCGGTGAAGTTCAGGTGCGGCAGCCGGAAGGCCAGCAGGGAGGAGCCGTTTCGGGTGACATAATACTTGCCGCCCGGAGCGATATCCCAGGCTCCGCCCTCACTGAGGCGGGTGTAGCCGGCACTCTCCAGGGTGCCGCTGAGGGTGGCCACGGCGTGGAAGCGGCTGGGGCTGGCGGCCAGGAAGGTGAGAAGATCGTTCATGAAAAGCCTCCTAATAAATGATGTGGCGGGTATATGAGCAGAGGATCAGTACAACCATAGAAAGGCGTGGTGAACCGGGTGGTCCGCCGGACCGCTCTGGATCTCCACCTGGTGCCTGCCGCCGGAAAATGCGTACAGACAGCGGATGGGGGTGCCCAGCAGGATCTGGCGGCGGAATACAATCTCCACTGTGGCGGGCATGTCCTGGAGCACCGGCTCCGGAAGAGCTTCCAGCGCGTAGTCCAGATAGTGAATGTTGTTGACGTGGTGATTGGTGTCGATATCCCGCCGGCCCACAGTGGTGGAGAAGGTGAGGGCGGCGTCGGCAGGGCTTTTGCCGTTGGAGGAGATGGGGGTGTCGAAGAGGGCTCTGCTGTCCAGATCGTAAGCGGCGCGGACTGCATCCGTCACCCGGGTGACCCGGCCGGTGGCAGAGTTGACCAAAAGCCAGCGGGAAGTGGCCCGGCCTATCTGCCGCTCCCCGGAGAACAGTTCAAAATCACGGTCTGATGAGAAGCCCTCCATGCTTCTGGGCCAGGTGTGAACCGCCAGGGGGGCGGGCCAGAGAGGCCGTTCCGACAGTTCCAGCCGCCATCCGCTGAGGATCCAGCAAACGCCCTTGCTCTGGATATCCTTCAGGCCGTAGCCCCGCTGGTCCGAGGCCAGGGCGGCGGCCTCCTGCAAAAGCCGCAGGGCGCCCCTGTGATTCAGCCGCTGGTCTGGGCCCACGTCGCTGTAGCTGATGTGGGTTTGATAGGTGGTATAAGCCGTATGGATCACTCCCGCAATGTATATTTTCTCTATTGTAACCCGTCCGGCGGCGTCTGTCAAAGCATTGTTGCGGCATGTGCCCGTCCATGGGGGAGTAGAAAAGGAAAAGTGTCCGGAAAAAGCGGACAGATGTCGATTTGGCTTCGGCAGTTGTGTCAAAAATTTTTAGGCGGATTTGTCAGTTTTCACAAAAAATTGACACAATTGGAAAAGAAGGTTGACAAAATAGGGGCAGACTGCTAGACTGTGACTATCAAAAACGACAAACAAAAGTGATAAGTTTGGCGTTTTTTTGACATTTTAAATGTCTGTTTATCCCCGGTGGCCCAGAGCACTCCAGCTGTGGGCCAGTTTATCAGATGCAACTTGTATGACAACCTACATCTGTTGACGTGCCGGACGCGTTGCTTTTCCGCAGGGAGTGGCACGGCTGCGGCAACCCCGGGGCGCTTTTTCTGTTCACCGCGCGCATGCGTTGTGATAAAATTCTTAAAGGAGCATGAAGTGATGAAAAAGTTTTTAGCGGTACTCTTGTCCCTCGTCCTGGCGCTGAGCCTTGTCGCCTGCGGCGGCAACTCCGGCACCTCCGGTAACTCCGGTTCCAGCGGAAATTCCTCTTCCACCGACAACAGCGGCGACAGCGGTGAGGCCGCTCAGCCCCTGAAAATCGTCTATTGCGGCACCAGCCTCAGTTCTGAGAACGGTGATCGTCTGAAGCAGGTCCTTACGGTTGCTGCGGATGAGGTCAATAAGGCTGGCGGCGTCAATGGCGCCGAGGTCCAGGTTGAGTTCATTGATGGCGGTAACGACCAGCAGGCTTACATCGATGCTTTGCTGAAGGCCCTGGAAGTTGACGGCGTGTCCGCCATCATCGGCACCTTCTTCAGCCAGTACGCTCTGGCCTGCCATGAGTACGTGACTGACGCTCAGATCCCCGTTTTCAACGTGGCCACCAACTTTGAGATGGCTGAGGCCTGCGACTACTACTACACCAACCGCTGCGTGGATACGGCCTTCTCCAACACCATGGCGCAGATCGCCATCGACAACGGTGTGAAGAACCCCGTCACCCTGTTCTACAACACCTCCAACGGCTATAACGACAGTGCTTTCATGAAGGCCTACATGGAAGACAAGGGCTACTCCGTGGCTTCTGAGATTGCTTTCGATAACACCACCACCACGGACTACACCTCCATCGTTCTGCAGGCCATGAACGTGGAAGGCTCCGATGGCATCCTGCTCCACGCCACCGCCAATACTGATGGTCAGTCCATCATTTCTCTGCTGCACCAGTACGACTACCAGTATCCCATCATCTCCAACTCCAACCTGTTCTCTGACAGCTTCCTCCAGAACGTGGGCGTCGAGGCCTGTGCGGGCATGCTGGGCTTTGCCGAGTACACCACGACTCAGGAGAACCAGGCCAACAAGGACTTCCAGGAACTGCTGTTTGGCGACGACCGCTTCACCTATGACACGGTGTCTTGGATTGACGCCTCCGTGTATGATGATCTGAGCCTGATTGTTGAGGCTGCCCGTCTGGCCGGCGCCAACGATAAGGATTCCATCAACGAGGGCCTGAAGCTGATTGATGGCCTGGATGGCGTCATGACCAGCTACAGCTATCACGATGACCACTCCTTCGCCGACAACATCTATTTGTCCAAGTTCCTGGAGGATGGTACCATCGAGGTTTCCGAGACTCTTGAGGTTATTCACTAAGTTTTTCTGCCCGCTGTCTTGCCGGGCGACATAAGAGAGGGGGCTGTCGGATGGAGGTATCCCGAGATCCGACGGCCCCCTAATCCAAAAAGGGAGGTCATTTTGTGGCACTGTTTCTTCAGCAAACTTTGACAGGCGTCTCTGTGGGCCTGGTCTATGCCACGGTCGCCATGGGCTTGATGCTGCTGCTGCGGGCGGCTGGCGTTATGAACTTCGCTCAAGGAAACCTGCTGGCCATGGGCGCTTATATTGCGTTTTTATTTATTGAAAAATTGCAGCTTTCTTCCGGTGTGCTGATGGTTTTGGCTGCACTGGCAATCTTCATGTTGGTTGGCTGTGTGTTTTGCGGCGTGTGCTTTTTGCCCTTTAAGCGGGCAAAATGGCCCCAGGCGATGATGATCTGCACCATTGGTGCTGGTACGGTCATTTCTGAGTGCTGCCTCCAGTTTATTACAACAGAAACCCGAAGTGTCCGCCCCATCATTGAGGGCGCGGTGTCTTTGGGCGGGTTTGTGATTCCCTATCAGTATTTGTTTATTTTTGCTGCCATGCTGCTGATGATGGGCGGCCTCTACTTCCTCTTCGATAAGATGTATTGTGGCCGCGTCATGACTGCCGCTGCGCAGAACAAGTACGCGGCGGATCTGCTGGGCATTCCCACCAACCTGACCACCATGGTTACATTCTGCATTGTGGTGTGCATGGTGGGCTTCTCCGGGTGGCTCCTGGCGCCCATTTACCGCGTTAGCGCTTCCCTGAGCACCTTCCAGGCCCGGGCCTTTGCCAGCGTGGTTATCGGCGGGTTCGGCAGTCTTCCCGGCGCCGTGATCGGCGGAATCATTGTGGGCCTTATTGAAGCCTACAGCACCTATTTCACCACGACATATAAGGATGTGGTGGTGTTTGGCTGCCTGCTGCTGGTGCTGGCGATCCGTCCCCAGGGCATTATTCCGTCCGGTACCAAAAAGGAAAAGGCGTAAGGGGGAGAAAAAATATGAAAAAAGAAAATATGCGCATATGGATCTTCACTGCCGCCGCCCTGATATGTATCGCTCTGTTGAATACCTTTTTTATTTCTGACTTGAAGAACTCTCAGGTGAACATCATCAATGTGGCCCTGATCTTTTTCTTCGGCGTGGCCGGTATGTACCTGATGCTGGGCCTGGGCGGCGTGCTGTCCATGTGTTCCATCACGATGCTGGGCCTGGGCGCGTTTGTGTGCGGCTTTTTGAATACCAAGATGGGTGTGCCCATTTTGCCGGCCATGCTGGCCGGTGCCTTGGCCAGCGGGCTGCTGTCCCTGCTGCTGGGCCTGCTTCTGCTGAAGCTTCAGGGTCCCGCCTTTGTGTTTGGAACCATTGGTGTGACATATATTGGTCAATCCGTATTCCAGAACTTCGCAGCCTTCACCGGAGGCCCCAACGGTACCAGCGGCATTGCAGATGTGTCGCTTTTTGGCCACACCCTGGCTACCTTCAAGGACTGGTTCCCTGTGCTGGCGGTGCTGGTGGTGCTGCTGATTCTGCTGCTCAACCGCATTAAGCAGACATCCTTCGGTCGTGGGCTGATGGCGGTGCGGGACGATGCTACCGCGGCGTACAGCCTGGGCATCAATGTCTACCGCACCAAGGTCATCGTATTTGTCCTGGCGGGTCTGCTGGCCGGCTTCGGCGGATCCCTCTATGCGGTACATAACGGTACCATCAGCGCCTCCCTCTTCACCTTCAATACCCAGCTGAAATTCATCATCATGCTGATGCTGGGCGGCGTGATGAGCCCCATTGGCTCCCTCTTCGGCACGGTTCTGGTGAACTATCTGCCGGAAATTGCCCGCTTTGCCAACAGCTACCTGAATATGCTCTACGGTGCGATCATCGTGCTTCTGATGATCTTCATGCCCATGGGCCTGGCCGGTATTGTCAAGGAGGCCGGGACGCATCTGCGGGTCCGCCTCAATAAACGGAAGGCCGCCGGCAACAAAGAAAAGGAGGTCAGTGAAAATGTCCTGCCTTAAAGTAGAAGATATTGGGATTTCCTTCGGTGGCCTGAAGGCTGTCCAGGATGTCACCTTCGCGGTGGAGCCCGGCGAGATCATGGGCCTCATTGGCCCCAACGGTGCCGGCAAGACCACCACGCTCAACCTGATCAGCGGCCTGTACACGGTGGATACCGGCAAAGTATACCTGGGGGACACGGAGGTTACGAAGCTGACCGCCTACCAGCGGGCCCGCATGGGCCTGGGCCGCACCTTCCAGACCCCCCGCTTCCTCACCCGCTCCACCGTCAGCGACAATATGAAGCTTGGCACGGATCTGGCGGACCAGATGGGCTATCTGAAGTCCTTTCTGGGTGTCAAGGGACGCAACTTTCTGGATGAGGTGGACGAACTGATGGAAATTGCCGACCTGAAAGTGGACTGGAAAGCGGATATCTCCTCCTTGACCTACGGCCAGCTGAAGCGCCTGGAGATTGTCCGGGGCCTGCTGGCCCACCCGAAGGTCATGCTGATCGACGAGCCCGCTGCCGGACTGAACGCGAAGGAACTGGAGAAAAGTGTGGCGCTGATGCGCCATGCCGCCAAGCAGGGCGTGGGCATCGTGCTGATCGAGCACAAGATGGATATGATCATGAGCGTGTGCGACCATATCGTGGTGCTGAACTTCGGCAAGATGATCGCGCACGGGACGCCGGACGAGGTTTCCTCCAATGAGGATGTCATCGAGGCGTATCTGGGGAGGAAATAACATGCTGCGGATTGAAAATTTGCACGCCTATTACGGCGCTATTGAGGCCCTGAAGGGGGTAGACATCACTGTCCCGGACGGCAAGATCTGCTGCATTATCGGCGCCAACGGCGCCGGCAAGACTACCACGCTGAAGTCCATTTCCGGCATGGTCCGTCACACGGGGTCCATCCACTGGAACGATGTGGATATCTCAAAGGCCAGTTCCAAGGCCGTCAATAAGCACGGCATCATCCACGTTCCCGAGGGGCGTCTGGTGTTTCCGGGACTGACGGTATATGAGAATCTGGAGGTCGGCACCATCAGCTGGCACGGCTTCATCAGCAATAAGAGTTACGCTGAGGATGTGAAGAAGGTATTTGAACTCTTCCCCCGGCTGGAGGAGCGGCGGGACCAGCAGGCCTGGAGCCTCTCCGGCGGTGAGCAGCAGATGCTGGCCATCGGCCGGGGCCTCATGGCCCGGCCCAAGCTGCTGATGCTGGACGAGCCCTCCATGGGCCTTGCTCCGCTGATTGTGGAGGAACTGTTTAAGAAGATCGTGCAGATCAACCGGCAGGGGATTCCCATTCTGCTGATCGAGCAAAACGCCCGCCTGGCTCTGGAGGTGTCCGATTATGCCTACATCATGGAGCAGGGCAAGATCAAGTTTGAGGGCAATTCCAAGGATCTGCAGAGTGACGAGCGGATTCTCCAGGCATATCTGGGCAACTTCAAGAAGGAAGAGGCCTGAGCGGAGGCGTCCGCCCGCTGACAATGAAAGGAGACCGGTGCTATGGCGTCGATTCAGATTAAGTTCTATTCCCCGTCCCTTCAGACCAAAACCAATGTCAATGTGCTGCTTCCCACCCCCGAGTCCACTCTGCAGGGGTATCAGGAGACCTTTGCCGACTGTGCCAAGACAGGCCTCTTCCCGGTGCTCTATCTGCTCCACGGCACCTCCGGCGACGAGGGGGATTGGACCCGTTTTTCCCGGATTGAGGATTACGCCCGCAAGTACAATCTGGCGGTGGTGATGCCGAACTGCGAGAACAGCTGCTACCGGAACACTCCCGCAGGAAAGGCGTACTACACCTATGTCACCGAGGAACTGCCCCAGATGATGAAGTGGATGTTCCCCGTGTCCGATAAGCGGGAGGACACCTATATTGCCGGCCTCTCCATGGGGGCTGCGGGGGCTTTCAAGCTGGGCATGAGCAAGCCGGAGCAGTACAGCTATGTGGCGGCTCTTTCCGGCGGTGCCACCCTCCATGAGGAGCGCCATCAGAAGGGGGACCGCTGGAGCTGGGCCTTCGAGCCTGGTGAAAAGACAGCGGGCACCATGGATGATCTCTGCTGGCTGGCCAGCCAGCTGGTGGAAAACAAGGTGGATTATCCGAAGCTGTATCTCTGCTGCGGCACAGAGGACTTCATTTACGAGGCCAATCTTGTGCTGAAAAACCATTTGGACCGGATCGGCTTCCAGTACACCTACCATGAGCAGCCCGGCATCCATGACTGGAACTTCTGGGACGATGAGATCCAGCGGATTCTCAAGTGGCTGCCGGTGACAAAGAAGGGGGATACCAGGTACCTGTAAGCGGTATTTGGAAATCCGGAACAGAAAACCGGCGCAAGAGGAAGAAATCCCCTTGCAGACCGGGACAGGAAAGGAGTACAATTATAATGGCTCTTGTTCAGCTTAAATTTTATTCTCCGTCTCTTCAGACGAAAACAAATATCAATGTGCTGATCCCTACTCCCGAGTCCACCCTCCATGGCTATCAGGAGACCTTTGCCGACTGTGCCAGGACGGGCCCCTTCCCGGTGCTCTACCTGCTCCACGGCACCTCCGGCGACGAGGGGGACTGGCTGCGCTTCTCCCGGATTGAGGACTATGCCCGCAAATACAACCTGGTGGTGGTGATGCCGAACTGTGAAAACAGCTGCTACCGGGATACGCCCGCCGGAAAGGCGTACTACACCTATGTCACTGAGGAACTGCCCGACCTGATCGGATGGATGTTCCCCGTGTCCAATAAGCGGGAGGACACCTATATCGCCGGCCTCTCCATGGGCGGCAGCGGCGCGTTCATGCTGGGCATGAGCAAGCCGGAGCGCTACGGCTACGTGGCCTGCCTCTCCGGCGGCTTTACCATCAACGAGATGGTCAAAAAGACCCCCAACCCCTGGGCCTGGGCCTATGAGCCGGACGAGGTGCTGGAGGGCACCCGGGACGACGCCTTCTGGCTCTCCTCCCAGCTGGTGGAGAACAAGGTGGACTACCCCGCGCTGTATCTCTGCTGCGGTACGGAGGATTTCCTCTATGAGAAGAACTGCCAGCTGAAAAAGCATCTGGAGGATATCGGCTTCCGCTTTACCTACCACGAGCAGCCCGGTGTCCACGATTGGAATTTCTGGGACGATGAGATCAGGCGGATTCTCAATTGGCTTCCGGTGAAGAAAAAGGAGGACACCCGCTATCTGTAAAAGAAGGCGGCCATGTCCTATATCAATAACAGGTGATTTGCTATGGATTTAAAAATAAAAGGACAGTATACCTACGCCATCGTGACGCCCACCAGCATGGGGGTGCGGATTATCCCCAAGGAGCGCCAGCCGGTACATGTGAGCCGTGACTACACCATGTACGCCACCAGCGCGGAGAGCAATGTGCTGAACGTGGCCTCGTCCCTGGGCATGCGGACAAAGGTGCTGACCAACTTTGTGGCCGGCAGCCCCATCGCCGCCTTTATCAAGGGCGAACTGCGTTTCCGGGGCATTGAGTACGAGGGCCCTGAGATTCCCGCCGGGGGCCCCTGGGGGTACCGGCACCAGTTCAACATCGCCGACTGCGGCTACGGCCTGCGGGGCGCCCGGGTGGCAAATGACCGCGCCGGCGAGGTGGGACGCATTCTGAAGGCGTCTGACTTTGACCTGGACCGGCTCTTTGGCCGGGAGGGCGTGGCCATTTTGCACATGTCCGGCCTCATCGCCGCCCTGTCTCCTGACGCCGGGCAGTTCTGCCTGGCTCTGGCGAAGGCGGCCAAGCGGTACGGCACCCTGGTCAGCTTTGACTTAAACTACCGGGCCTCCTTCTGGGAGGGACGGGAAGGGGAACTGGCGCCCCTTTTTGCGGAGATCGCGTCTCTTTCCGACATTCTGGTGGGCAACGAGGAGGACTTCCAGCTGGCGCTGGGCGTCAAGGGGCCGGAGACCGGCGGCAGGGATCTGGCGGAGAAGATCGCCGGATTCAACGGCATGATTGGCCGGGCCAGAGAGAAGTTCCCCAACGCCAAACTCTATGCCACCACCCTGCGCCAGGTCATCAGCGCCAATGACAACCTGTGGGGCGCTGTGATGATGGCGGGGGATCAGTGGCTGGTGGAGGAGCCCCGCTCCATCCCGGTGCTGGACCGCATCGGCGGCGGGGACGGCTTTGTGGGCGGCATGCTCTACGGCCTTCTGAAGGGCTGGGAGCCGGCAAAATGCCTCCAGTTTGGCTGGGCCACCGGCGCCCTGGCCGTCACCATGCTCACGGACTTCGGCACCCCCGTGGATGAGGGCCAGGTCTGGGACATCTACGCCGGCAACGCGCGGGTCAAGCGCTGAAGGCAACGCCGGCGGAGCATGGAAAACAGGACGAGGTGCCTGTCCGCACGGACGGCTTAGCCGGAGTTTCTATCCACGGCGGAGGTTTTTCAAAAGAAGTTTTGTCCCGCTTTTTTCAAAAAGCGGGCGGGTCCAGGGTAAAGCCCTGGCAGGTTTGGGCACAGCCCAACATTCCGTTTGAATGAGAGGAAGCAAAATATGAAAAAAGCGGATATCGGCCTTGTGGGCCTGGCGGTGATGGGTGAAAACCTGGTGATGAACATGGAGAGCAAGGGCTTCACCGTGGCGGTGTACAACCGAACCACGGAGAAGGTGGAGCGCTTCGTGGAGGGCCGGGCCAAGGGCAAAAATATTGTGGGGACCTATTCTCTCCAGGAACTGGCCGACAGCCTGGAGAAGCCCCGGAAGGTTATGATGATGGTGAAGGCCGGTCAGGCTGTGGACAGCCTTATTGACCAGCTGCTGCCCCTGCTGGAGCCCGGCGACATCCTCATCGACGGTGGCAACAGCCACTTCCCGGACACCATTCGCCGCACCGCCTATGTGGAGAGCAAGGGCCTTTTGTACATCGGCACCGGCGTATCCGGGGGCGAGGAGGGCGCTCTGAAGGGGCCCTCCATGATGCCCGGCGGCTCTCCCGCCGCCTGGGAAGCGGTCAAGCCCATTTTCCAAGCCATCTGCGCCAAGGTGGAGGACGGCTCCCCCTGCTGCGACTGGGTGGGTGAGAACGGGGCCGGCCACTTCGTGAAGATGGTCCACAACGGCATTGAGTACGGCGACATGCAGCTGATCTGCGAGGCCTACCAGCTGATGCGGGATGGCCTGGGGATGTCCGACGAGGAGATGCACCAGGTGTTTGCCGACTGGAACAATACGGAACTGGACAGCTATCTCATCGAAATTACCCGGGATATTCTGGGCTACACCGACGAGAAGGGCCAGCGGACGGTGGACTACATTCTGGATACCGCCGGCCAGAAGGGAACCGGCAAGTGGACAGGGATCTCCGCCCTGGACGAGGGGGTGCCTCTGACCCTGATCGGTGAGGCGGTGTTTGCCCGGTGTCTCTCCGCCATGAAGGAGGAGCGGGTGACAGCCGCCAAGGCGTTCCCCCGGACGATTCCCGCCTTTACCGGGGATAAGGCCGCCTTTGTGGAGAGCATCCGCAAGGCCCTCTACGCCTCCAAAATTATCTCCTACGCCCAGGGCTATACCCTTATGCGCATCGCCGCCAAGACCTATGGCTGGAACCTGAACTACGGCGGCATTGCCCTCATGTGGCGGGGTGGATGCATTATCCGCAGCATGTTCCTTGGCAAGATCAAGGAGGCCTACGATAAAAACCCGGCTCTGGAGAATCTGCTGCTGGACGGCTATTTTGGCGACACCATCCGCGCCCTCGTACCCGCGTGGCGCCAGGTGGTGGCCTACGCGGTAAGCGCCGGCATCCCCATGCCCGCATTCTCTTCCGCTCTCAGCTATTTTGACGGCTACACCACCGAGCGTCTCCCCGCCAACCTGCTTCAGGCCCAGCGGGACTACTTCGGCGCCCATACCTACGAGCGCACGGACGCCCCCAGAGGCCAGTTCTTCCACACCAACTGGACTGGCCACGGCGGAAATACCACCGCCAACACCTATCAGGCATAAGAGCGCTTGGCTTAGCGGGCAGGCAATTCCAGCGTCCGCTCCCGAAAAAGGGGGCGGACGCGCCCGGCTGTCTGGAAAAAGGAGAGGGACCATGCAGACGATTGTTAAGCTGAAAAAAGTAAATTATGTGGACGAGGTCTATTCCCAAATGTACGAGATGATGGCCTCCGGGGCCTGGGCGGAGGGGCAGAAGCTGCCCTCGGAGCCTCAGCTGGCCCGGGAGTTCAATGTCAGCCGCATCGTCATTCGGGAGGCTCTACAGCGCCTGCGGGCGGAGAAGCGGATCATCACCCGGCAGGGCCTAGGTTCCTTCTGCGCCAATCCCCATAACTTTGAGCCGCTGCTGGGGGATGTGGGCCCCGCGGTACAGCTGGAGGACTATTTGCGGTTTCTGGAGTTCCGCGGCTGCATCGAGTACGCCTCCCTGCCTCTGGCGGCCCAGTACCGCACAGAGGAGGATCTGGAGCGGATGCGGGGTGCCATCGAGGAGATGAAGCACTGCTGCGAGGACACGCTCCAGTACACGGAAAAGGATTATTTTTTCCACTACTCCCTCATTTGCGCAACCCACAACCCCTTTCTGATCCAGGCCTACGCAGGAAACCGGGATATGATTATCCGCTGCCTGCTCCGCTCCAATGTTCTCAGCGACTCCAAGGACTACTCTCTGGGTTTCCACGAGAATCTGCACTATTTTATCAGAACCCGGAAGGATAAGGAGGCGCAGCGGCTGATGCGCACCCATGACGACTATAACCGGGCGCGTCTGGTCTATATGTTCAATGAACAGAACCAGTCCAGTGAAAAATGAGGTAATTGCTATGAAAGCTTTGGTTTTGGAGGCATACAACAAGTTCGTCTATCAGGATGTGGAGACGCCTGTCCCCGGCGCGGGGGAGGTGCTGATCCGCGTCAAGGCCTGCTCCGTCTGCGGCAGCGATGTCCACGGTATGGACGGCAGTACTGGTCGCCGTCAGCCCCCTGTTATTATGGGGCACGAGGCCGCTGGTGTGATTGAATCCTGCGGTGAGGGCGTGACCGGCTATCAGGCCGGCGACCGGGTTACATTTGATTCCACCATCTACTGCAACCACTGTGAGGCCTGCCGGCAGGGACTGGTGAACCTCTGCGACGACAGGAGGGTGCTGGGTGTGTCCTGCGATGAGTACCGGCTGAACGGCGCCTTCGCAGAGTATGTGGTGGTGCCTGCCTATGTGCTCTATCAGCTGCCGGACAACGTGACCTTCCAGCAGGCGTCTATGGTGGAGCCCATGTCTGTGGCTTACCACGCCGTTACCCGGGCTGCCATCCCTGTGGGAGGCAGCGCCATGGTGGTAGGGGCAGGGACCATCGGGCTCTTCGCAATCCAGATCCTGCTCAGCCAGGGCGTCTCCCAGGTAATCGCCGTGGATATCGCTCCCCGGCGGCTGGAGATGGCTAAGGCGGCGGGGGCCAGCGCCTGTGTCAATTCCAGGGATGCGGACTGCCTGGAGCAGATTATGGCCCTCACCGGCGGCAAGGGTGTGGACGTGTCCTATGACGCCACCGGTATTGAGGCTACCGCCCATCTCTGCCTGAACAGCACCCGGCTCAATGGCAGCGTGGTGTTCGTGGGGAATCTGGCCAAGACCATCCAGCTGCCCCTTCAGTTCACCATTCTCCACCAGCTGACCCTTCACGGCAGCTGCGCGTCCGCCGGGGAGTATGATGAGTGCCTGGCGCTCATTGCCTCCGGCAAGGTAAACGTGGACGCTATGATCTCCAAGGCAGTACCCCTCAGCGAGGGCGACATATGGATTCATAAGGTCTACAACCGGGAGGACGGCCTGGACAAGATTGTCCTCATTCCCTGAGCGGGAGAGGTGCAGTATGAGCCGTATGACAGTTGCCACCACCTGTATGCAGGTGATGCACGACAAGCATAAGAACCTGGAGCGGATGCTGGCCTGGGTCGACCAGGCGGCGGACCAGGGCGCCCGTCTGGTGGTATTCCCGGAGCAGGTCCTCCAGGGCTACCTCTTCCACATGCGCAATCTCTACAATGAGCAGTATGACTACCAGTACGCCAACGCGGAGACCGTCCCCGACGGCCCCTGCGTGCAGTGCCTGATTCAGAAGGCGGAGGAGCGGCGGATCTACGTGGTATTCGGCATGACGGAGCAGGATTTCCGGGAGCCGGATATACTGTATAACACCGCCGTCCTGGCGGGGCCGGAGGGCTATGTGGGCCGCTACCGCAAGGTGCATCTGCCTATGGATGAACTGCATATCTATACCCCGGGTACCGGCTTCCCCGTGTTTGATACCGCCATCGGCCGCATCGGCATGATGATCTGCTACGATAAGTCCTTCCCCGAGGCGGCCCGCAGCATGGTGCTCCAGGGCGCCCAGATTCTGGTGTGCCCTCTTGCATGGGGCATACGCACACCGGAGCAGCTGGATCTGGAGACAGATGAGGCCCTGCGGCTGTACCAGATGTACGATTACATCCGTCCCACAGAAAATATGTGCTTTTATATTTCCTCCAACCAGATCTATCAGGCCAGGGAGGCCCACTACTGCGGCCACAGCAATATCATCTCCCCCTATGGCAAGCTGCTGGCTACCACCGGCTACCAGGAGGGATTGTGCTGCGCGGAGATTGATGTGGAGGCGGACATGATCCGTGCCCGCTACATGGCTCACAACGGAAACTGCCCCATCCGGGAGCGGCGGCCTCAGGCCTACAGCGGTAAACTCTGCGGCCTGGAGGAATAGGAGGAGGAATATGAGAAAGATTAAGACCGGCGTCATCGGCTGCGGCAAGGTGGGCCACTATCACGCCCAGTGCTATCAGCAGCTGGAGAACAGCGAGTTTGTGGCTGCCTGCAACCACAACTTGGGCCGGGCGGAGGAGTTCGCCCAGCGCTACGGCGTTCGCGCCTTCGACAGCGTGGAGGAGATGGTCCGGGAGACCGGTGTGGAGGCGGTGAGCATCTGCACGCCTCACCCCAACCATGCCGCCATGGCGGTGGAGGCCGCCCGCCTGGGGGTCCACGTGGCCATTGAGAAGCCGTTGGCTTCCACGCTGGCGGACTGCGACGCCATGATCTCCGCCGTGGAGAAGAGCGGCGTGGTGGGCTCCATGGTGTGTCAGCGCCGGTTTTACCGGCCTGCTCAGCGGGTTCACCAGGCCATTGTGGACGGAAAGATCGGCAAACCCATCCTGGGCAGCCTGAATATGCTGGGCTGGCGGGATATGAACTACTACCACAGCGATCCCTGGCGCGGCACCTGGGCCGGGGAGGGCGGCGGTGTGCTGGTGAACCAGTCCGTGCACCAGATGGATCTGCTGCTGTGGTATATGGGGGAAATCCAGGAACTCTACGGCATGTGGGATACCCTCAACCATCCGGAACTGGAGGTGGACGATACGGCGGTGGCAGTGCTCCGCTTCAGGAGCGGCGCCCTGGGTACCATTTCCGTGTCCAACTCCCAGGACCCGGCCCTGTTTGGAAATGTCCGGGTTCACGGCTCCAACGGGGCCTCTGTGGGTGTCCAGACGGATGGCGGCGCCATGTTTATTGCCGGTATGACCAGCATTGCGGAGCCCCCTGTGAACGATCTCTGGACCGTACCCGGGGAGGCGGACCGGCTGGAGGCCTATCAGAAGGCGGACAGTGATTTCTTCAACAGTGTGGACAGCACCACCTTCTTCCACAGGGAGCAGCTGGCGGACTTCCTTGACGCCATCGCCCGGAACAGGCCTCCGCTGGTGTCCCTGGCGGATGGCCGGCGGACTGTGGAATTGTTCACCGCCATCTACCGCTCCCAGCGGGATAAGACGCTGATCCGTTTTCCGCTGGAGCCGGAGGCGGACGACCTGAAGTGGACAAAATAGAGCGTGCAGCGGCATCCAAAAAGGGCCGCGGGACCAAAGTCCCGCGGCCCTCTCTTTATGCTGCTGCGTGTCTATGCCTCGCTCTCCGCCAGGTGGCGGCCCATCAGCACCCCCATGACAGAGGCCATCATCAGTCCCCGGGTCCAGCCGCTGGAGTCGCCCAGACAGTGAAGGCCCTTGATATTGGTGTTGAAATTTTCATCCATCTTTACCCGGTTGGAGTAGAACTTCAGTTCCGGGGAGTAGAGCAGGGTCTCTGTGGAGGCGAATCCAGGCACCACATGATCCACCGCCTGCATGAAGGCGAGGATGTTCACCATGGCCCGGTAGGGCATGGCGGCGGTAATATCTCCGGCCACGGCGTCAGGCAGGGTGGGGCGCAGGTTGGAGAAAGCCAGTTCCTTCTGCCATGTGCGCTTGCCGTCCAGAATATCCCCGAACCGCTGTACCAGGATGTGGCCTGCCCCCAGCATATTGGTCAGTTCCCCTACCTTCTGGGCGTAGGCGATGGGCTGGTTGAAGGGGTAGGAGAAGTTGT